>JALEZF010000074.1 GCA_022773025.1 Clostridium sp.
TCAGAAGAAGAATTCCCATATACAATAAGATTAGTTTCAGAAGTTTTAAGTTCTAATGGATCTACATCTCAAGCAAGTGTATGTGGAAGTACATTAGCATTACTTGATGCAGGTGTTCCTATAAAGAGACCAGCAGCAGGAATAGCTATGGGACTTGTAACTTCAGAAGATTTATCACAAGAGAAGGTTTTAACTGATATTCAAGGAATAGAAGACTTTTTTGGAGATATGGACTTTAAAGTAGCAGGTACTGAAAAAGGAATAACTTCTATTCAAGTAGATACTAAGATTAAAGGACTTTCTAGTGAGTGTATACATAATGCTATCTACGATGCTAGAGAAGCTAGATTATTTATACTAGAGAAAATCAAAGAGTGTATACCAGCTGCAAGACCTGAAGTTTCAAAATATGCACCAAAGACTTATAATATGTCAATAAATCCAGATAAGATAAGAGACGTTATAGGAAGTGGCGGAAAGACAATCAATAAGATAATAGCTGAAACTGGTGTTAAAATAGACATAAAAGAAGATGGAAAAGTTTTTGTAACTGCTGTTGATGCAGAAAGCGGAAAAGCGGCTCTTAAGATGATAGACGACTTAACTAAAGAAGTTCAAGCTGGAGAAATCTACTTAGGAAAAGTTACTAAGATTGCAACCTTCGGAGCTTTTGTTGAAATACTACCAAATAAAGAAGGCTTAGTTCACATTTCAAAACTAGATGTAAATAGAGTAAATAAAGTTGAAGATATTGTTTCTGTAGGAGATGAAATTCTTGTAAAGGTTACTGAGATTGATAACCAAGGAAGAATAAATCTTTCTAGAAAAGATGCTATTAAGGATTCAGAAACAGAGGAAACTACTAATTAAAAAATAGAAGGGCAGATATGCCTTTTTATTTTTTTATACGGAGGATAAATTATGTATAATATATTTAAACTAAATAATGGGTTAAGAGTAGTCATAGAGGATATAGAGTATGTGAATTCTGTAAGCGTAGGCTTATGGGTTGAAAATGGATCTAGAAATGAGAATCATATAAACAATGGAATTTCTCACTTCATTGAACATATGATGTTTAAAGGAACACAGAAAAGGACGTCTAAAGAAATCGCAGAGGAAATAGAAAATGTAGGCGGACAGATGAATGCATTCACAGGAAAAGAAACAACTTGCTTTTACACAAAAACTTTATATAATCATTTAGACCTAAGCTTAGATGTATTATCCGACATGATATTAAATAGTACACTTGATGACGAAGAAATAGAAAAAGAAAAAAGTGTTGTTATTGAAGAGATAAACATGTGTGAAGATTCTCCAGAAGATGTGTTAAATGATCTTCATAGCAGAGCCATATGGGGGGATGACCCAATATCATACTCTGTACTTGGCACTATAGCTAATGTGAAGTCATTTACTAGAGATATGATAAAGGATTATATGGCTAATTATTATGTACCAGAAAACTCTGTGCTTTCTATTTGTGGAAAGATAAATATAGATGAGGCTAAAAAAATCATTGAAAAATATTTTGGCAGCTGGAGCAGTGAAAAATCCCTTATAACAAATTACTCCTCTCCTATTATTTTAAGAAATAATCTCATGAGAGAGAAGAAAATCGAGCAGATACACTTGAGTTTAGGATTAAAAGGATTAGAAATAGGGGCAGAAGATTTATATCCAATGCTTCTAGCTAATAATGCTTTTGGAGGAGGAGTGTCATCGAAGCTTTTCCAAAAAATAAGAGAAGAACTTGGACTCTGCTATACTGTTTACTCCTTTAATTCATCGTTTAACAATACAGGAGCCTTAACTATATATACAGGAGTTTCCCCTAAATACATTTATCTTGCCGTTGAAGCTATATTAGAAGAATTAAGTGATTTCTCACGAAGAGGAGCTTATGATATAAAATTAGATATAGCTAAAGAGCAGTTAAAGGGAACTTATATCTTAGGCTCTGAAAGTGTAAGTAGTAGGATGTTTGCTAACGGGAAATCCGTTCTAATTTTAAATAAAGTTAAGACTCCAGAAGATATAATAAGTGAAATAGATTCTATTAAAACAGAGGATATTGAAGCTGTTATAAACAAAACTTTTAAAGAAGGTGTTTATAATTCTGCATTTGTAGGTAATGGTATTGACATGACTAAAATCAATAAGCTAATATAAAATATATCTTAGAATATAGCTGTAATATATGCTCGTATATCATCATAATAATAAATTAAAGTAGTTTAGGGAGGATTTTATATGAGTGAAAATATTAAGTTATATAGTCAACTAGAGAGATATGAGATTATAAATATTAATGATGGAGAAAAATATAATTTATTAGGCAACAATGATGTAGTGATAGATGATGAAGGTCTTTTTAAGATGCTAGTTGTGACTAATAGCCAAAGCAAATTAAGTATATTTAATAATGCTGAATTTTTGGAAATGCCATGGGAGTATGTAAAAAAGATTGGAGCTAAAACTATAATAGTAGATATTGAAGAAAGCTTAATAAAGAGAAATAAACTTTAGGTTTAAGGAGGAGTTTCCTGTGAAAATTTTAATTCAAAAGTTTGGAGGAACCTCTGTTGCTACTAAAGAAAGAAGAGCAATGGTGGTGCAAAAGATAAAAAGTGCAAAAGATAATGGGTTTTCACCTGTTGTCGTAGTTTCTGCTATGGGACGTAGAGGTGATTCTTATGCTACAGACACCTTATTGTCACTGATTAATTCTGATTTTAAAAATAGCAATCTTAAAGCTACAGATATGCTTTTAAGTTGCGGAGAAATAATAAGCTCCGTAGTTATGGCTGGTGACTTATATGATAGCGGCATAAAAGCATGTCCATTGACCGGCGGACAAGCAGGAATTATAACTGATAGTAATTTTAATGATGCTGAAGTAGTAAAGGTTGATACTAAAAATCTGATGAATATTTTAAAGGACGGCATTGTGCCAGTTGTAACTGGATTTCAAGGGCTTACTGAAGATGGGTACTTCACTACTCTTGGAAGAGGTGCCAGTGACTTTTCTGCATCTTTATTAGGCGTAGCTTTAAAAGCAGAAGAAATACAGATTTATACTGATGTAGATGGAATAATGACTGCAGACCCAAGACTTGTTGAAGAGGCCTATATCATAGATAAAATCACCTACAACGAAGTTTTTCAATTTGCAGATCAAGGTGCCAAGGTAATACATCCAAGAGCTGTAGAAATGGCTATGAAGGGTAATATACCATTAGTTATAAAGAATACTATGAGTGATGCTAAAGGAACTCTAATTGATAACTATGGAACTGGAAGTAGCAAAAAACTATTTACTGGACTTACTTACATGAATGACAGAATACAAGTAAGGTTTAAATTTCATGACAATGAAAGCAATGAGAACTATTATAATATATTAGATATTTTAGCCGAAAATGATATAAGCATAGATTTGATAAACATATTTCCAAAAGAACAAGTCTTTACTATCGATGAAGCTTGCATAGAAAAGCTTAAGGAAATTGTAAAAACTTTAAATTTGAATTGTAATTATAGCGATAAGTGTACTAAAGTATCCCTTATAGGAAACGGGATAAAAGGAGTACCAGGAGTAATGGCTAAGATATTAAAGGTTTTAAAGAGTAACAATATAGAGGTATTACAGACTTCTGACTCTCATACAACTATATGGTGTCTTGTACATAGTTCTGATTCAAAAAAAGCATTGAATATCATTCATGATACTTTTATGGTGAACTAAAAAGGTATAACTACCCTCTTCTATGAACAAACTAATGAGCAGAGGAGGGGAAGTTATGAAAGATGACAATGAAGAAAAAAAATTACAAGATAACGATAGTAATGAAAACGAAGAACTGGAAGAGATAAAAGAGCTGGGGACTAAGGTAGTTCCCAATAATTCTGAGAGGATTCAAGTTCTTCCTATAATCGGTCAGATAGAGGGGCACATGGTATTGCCGCCTCAAAGTAAGGCCACAAAATATGAACATTTAATACCTCAGCTTATAGCTATAGAACAAAATGAAGATGTAAAAGGAGTTCTCATAGTCTTAAATACTGTTGGTGGAGATATAGAAGCTGGTTTAGCTATTGCAGAAATGATAAGAAGCATAGGAAAACCTACGGTTTCTTTAGTCATAGGAGGAGGTCATTCCATTGGAGTTCCTCTTGCAACTGCTGCAAACTATTCTTTTATTTCACCTTCCGCAACTATGATAGTGCATCCTGTAAGAATGACAGGTCTAGTAATAGGCGTACCTCAAACTTTTGAATATTTTCATAAAATGCAAGAAAGAATAAATGATTTTATAGTTAGAACTTCAAAAATTGACAAAGAAACTTTAAATAAACTCCTTGCACAAACAGATGTTCTTTTAAATGATATGGGCACTATTTTAATAGGAAAAGAAGCAGTGCAGTATGGTCTCATAGATGAAGTGGGCGGAATTCATGATGCATTAGGTAAATTAAATAGTTTAATAGATGATGAGGAAAGTCATAGGTAAACCTATGACTTTTTATTTGAAGACAAAGGATCAAATAGAGGATATTCGCTTATTATTGTAGAAATATTTTATGGAGGTGATATTTACAATGGGTAGAAAGAAAAAAAATAGTAAAAGTAATAAAGTATCCTCAAACATACGTAAGAAGAGAGAGATTGAGGGTATTTTAATAATAGCGCTAGGAATCATAAATTTTATAGCTATGTTCAGCGGATCTGATGGATTATTACTTAGCATCATAAAAAATTCTCTCTTTAATATAGTTGGTATAGGAGCATATCTTGTTCCTTTTTTAATGACCTTTATAGGCATAATTCTAATTAGAAATAAAAAAACTGGCTTAAAGAATGAGTATTTAATAGGTGGCATTTTGATATTAAATACTCTGCTTTTAATTCAGCTTATATTTATGGATAATTATTATACCGATAGCTATGGAGAAGCAGTTATTGCTATAGTCAACTCAAATGACATCTTACATGGTGGAATTATAGGACTTAGTTTAGCTCTTCCAATCTATAAGATGTTAGGTTTTATGGGTTCATTAGTGGTGTACATAGCAGTATACTTGATAGGTATAATAAATCTATTTAATATTTCTATTTATGATTTTGGAAGTAAAGCTAGAAATAAAGTAAAAAGGCCAAAAAAAGAAAAGATAAATGAAGACTCTAATGGGTATACCCCTATAATAGAAACAAAATCGCCGGTTTTAGAAGCTGGTACAGATAAAGAAAAGGAAGAGTTTCTAAAAGGCATAAACAATAAAATAAAAATTCTTGATTTCATGAAAAATTCTCAAATCGATACCGATGTTGTGGACAATGTAGAAACAGCAGTTACTAAAGATAATATAGAGGTTATTGATTCTAAAGACAAAAAATCTAAAACTATCGATGAATCTTTAAAAAATGAAATCAATAATGAACTTAATTCGACCATTATTCAAAAGAATGATAGTCTTATAATTTATTCTATGCCAAGTGTAGATTTTTTAAATCAAAACTCATTGTCGAAGATGAATAAAGAGGATAAGAAAGAACTTCTTTCTAGTGCAACAAAACTAGAAGAGACATTAAACTGCTTTGGAGTAGATGCTAAAGTATTACAGGTTACAAAAGGACCATCTGTTACTAGATTTGAGCTTCAGCCAAGCCCTGGTGTAAAGGTGAGTAAAATAGTTAATCTGTCTGATGATATAGCTTTGAGCTTAGCTGCTAAAGGGGTTAGAATAGAAGCCCCTATACCAGGTAAGTCAGCTATAGGTATAGAAATACCAAATAGGGATTTAACACCTGTTTTCTTAAGAGAAGTTATAGAATCAGAAGAGTTTAAAAAATCCAAGAGCAATTTAGCTTTTGCTCTAGGAAAAGATATTTCAGGCAAATGTATAGTTGCAGATTTAAGCAAGATGCCACATCTTCTTATTGCGGGAGCTACAGGTTCTGGAAAGAGTGTGTGTATAAATACTTTGGTCATAAGTATTTTATACAAGTATTCACCTAGCGAAGTTAAAATTCTTATGGTGGACCCAAAGGTCGTAGAATTAAACGTATATAATGGAATACCCCATCTATTGATTCCTGTTGTCACAGATCCTAAAAAAGCAGCAGCAGCTTTAAATTGGGCTGTTAATGAAATGAATAGGAGATATAAACTATTTGCAGATAATAGTGTGAGAAATCTAGAGGGTTATAATGAGCTTTACAATAAAGGCAAGATTCCAGAGAAGCTTCCTTTAATAGTTATAATAGTTGATGAGCTTGCAGACCTTATGATGGCATCTCCTCATGATGTAGAGGAATATATAGCGAGACTTGCTCAAATGGCAAGAGCTGCAGGTATGCATCTTGTTATAGCTACACAAAGACCTTCTGTTGATGTAATAACAGGGGTAATTAAAGCTAATATACCATCTAGAATATCCTTTGCAGTTTCTTCTCAGGTAGATTCTAGAACTATATTAGATTCTTCTGGAGCAGAAAAACTTCTAGGAAAAGGAGACATGCTTTTTTATCCAGTAGGAGAGGCTAAACCTGTAAGAATTCAAGGTGCCTTTATAACAGAAGAAGAAGTAGAAAAGGTAACTAACTTTATAAAAAATAATGGTGAAGCTAATGAGTGCACTGAGTACTCTGAAGAAATACTAAATCATATAGAAAAAGGCACTACAGATGAAGAGGGATCAAGTGAGGAATCTGATGAGTTATTTGAAGAGGCTGTACGAATTGTAGTAGAGTCTGGCCAAGCATCTGCATCTTTCCTACAAAGACGTCTTAGAATAGGGTATAATAGAGCAGCAAGAATAATGGAGGAGCTTGAGGATAAGAGAATAATTTCTGAAAGAGATGGAAGCAAACCTAGACAAATTCTTAAATCAAAAGATGAGCTTTAGAAAATAATATAAAAAAAACTTGTTTAATATTTAAAAGAGATATAAAATTAATGTGTATATTTTATTGACTTAGGAGGAAAAACTTTGACTAAATATAAGGTAGGAATTATAAGTTTAGGATGCGATAAAAATAGAATTGATACTGAAATAATACTTGGGAGCATCTCATCAAAATATGAGATAACAAACAATCCAAATGTAGCTGATATAATAATAGTTAATACTTGTGGATTTATAGAAAAATCAAAACAGGAATCAATAGATACTATATTAGAAATGGCAGAGTATAAAGAAAAGCATAACTGCAAAATATTAGTAGCTACAGGATGCCTAACTCAAAGGTATGGAAAAGAGCTTTTAGAGCTTATGCCTGAAATAGATATAATCTTAGGGGTAAATGACTATAATGTATTATTAGCTTCCATAGATGAGTTTATATCAAAAGGTGAAAAGATAGTAAACTGTAATGATAGCAATCTTATAATAAACGAAGGAACAAGAATACTTACTACAGATAAAGAAAGTGCTTACATAAGAATAGCCGAGGGTTGCGATAATTTTTGTACTTACTGTATAATACCAAAGATAAGAGGCAAGTACAGAAGTAGAAAAATGGAATCTATATTAGAAGAGGCTAGGACCCTTTCTAAAAATGGAGTAAAAGAAATAATATTAGTTGCTCAAGATACCACAAGATATGGTATTGATTTATATGGAAAGAAGATGCTAGCATCTCTACTAAAGGAAATATCACTGATTGAAGGTATAGAATGGATAAGAGTACTTTATTGTTATCCTGAGGAGATAACAGAAGACCTTATAGATGAAATAGCATCCAACAGTAAAGTATGCCATTATCTAGATATACCTATACAGCATATAAGTAATAATATTCTAAAGAAAATGGGTAGAAAGACAACTAAGGAATCTATTTTAAAAACTATAGATCATCTTAGAGAAAGAATACCTGACATAACTTTAAGAACTTCTTTGATTGTAGGATTCCCTTCAGAGACAGAAGATGATTTTAAAGAACTTCAGGAATTTTTAAAGGAATACAAATTAGATAATGTGGGTGTTTTCTGTTATTCTCAAGAAGAGGATACTCCAGCCGCTATAATGAAGGAACAAATAGATGAGGAAGTAAAAGAAATAAGAGAAAAAGAACTTATGAGAATCCAACAAGGTATTTCAAAAGATATAAATAGAAATAAAGTTGGATGCACATTAGATGCCCTAATAGAGGATGAAAATGAGAAATATTATATAGGGAGAACTAAGTACATGGCTCCTGAAATTGATGGATTAATTTATATAGCAAAGGATAATGAGAGATTAAAAAAAGGAGATATAGTTCCTGTATCTATAGTAGAATCTTTAGAATATGATTTAATAGGAGTTGTTAAACATGAATTTAGCTAACAAATTAACTATACTTAGAATATTTTTAGTTCCTGTATTTTTAATATTTATTGCAATTAAAGGCATTCCTTATGGAACCTTTATAGCTACAGGAATATTTATTCTAGCTTCTCTTACTGATAAGCTAGATGGATATATAGCTAGAAGTAGAAATCAAATAACTCGTTTCGGAAAGTTTATGGATCCATTAGCAGATAAACTTTTAGTTACTTCAGCTTTGATCTCTTTAGTTGAGTTTCAAGTTATACCAAGCTGGGCTGCAATTATAATAATTGCTAGAGAATTCGCAGTAAGTGGACTAAGAACTATAGCAGCTTCTGAGGGGATAGTTATAGCAGCTAGCTATTGGGGAAAGCTTAAGACAGTTATTCAAATAGTAACTATAGTAATACTTCTTCTAAAAATAAACATATCTACATCAATAACTTTAACAAACGCTTTAAACAGCAGTGCCTTCTTTAGGGCATTCTTCGACTATGTTCCTAATATAGCATTGGCAGCTGCAGTTATTATAACTATGATATCTGGAGTAGATTATTTTGTGAAAAACAAGCATGTTTTAAATGTAGACAAATAAGTATAAGTTCTAAGCATATGGTTATAATCTAAGATAAATTTATAAAAGTTCCTACATATAGGGGCTTTTATATTATTGACTATAATTTAAAAATGATGTATAATTCATGTATAGAACAAATGTTCGGAAGGTGGTGTCTTTATGGCAAATTTAGATATGGAAAAAATGAAAGCTATTGAAGCGGCTATGGGCCAAATAGAAAAACAATTTGGTAAAGGCTCAATTATGAAACTTGGAGAAAACAGTATTTTAACTTTAGATGCGATTTCAACAGGGTGTTTAGACTTAGATATAGCTCTAGGCATAGGTGGAGTTCCTAAGGGAAGAATTATAGAGATATATGGACCTGAATCTTCAGGTAAGACTACTGTGACCTTACATATGATAGCAGAGGCACAAAAAGCAGGGGGAGCTGCTGCGTTTATAGATGCAGAACATGCACTAGACCCTGTTTATGCTAAAATATTAGGTGTAGATGTAGATAATTTAATTGTATCTCAGCCAGATACAGGAGAACAGGCTTTAGAGATAGCAGAAGCTCTAGTTCGTTCTGGTGCTATAGATATAGTTGTAGTAGACTCAGTTGCAGCCCTAGTACCTAAAGCAGAAATAGATGGAGAAATGGGCGATTCTCACGTAGGACTACAAGCAAGACTTATGTCTCAAGCCTTAAGAAAACTTGCAGGTAGTATAAATAAATCTAAATGTTGCGTTGTTTTCATTAATCAGCTAAGAGAAAAAGTTGGAATTATGTTCGGAAATCCAGAAACAACTCCAGGTGGAAGAGCTCTTAAATTCTATGCATCTGTAAGAATGGATATAAGAAGAATAGATTCTATTAAACAAGGCGATGAGATAATAGGAAATAGAACTCGTATAAAGGTTATAAAGAACAAAGTTGCCCCTCCGTTTAGACAGGCTGAATTTGATATAATGTATAATGGCGGAATATCAAAAGAAGGTAATGTACTAGATGTAGGAGTAAAAGAGGAAATTGTACAAAAAAGTGGTGCTTGGTTCTCTTATAAAGATATAAGACTAGGACAAGGTAGAGAAAATGCTAAGCAGTATTTAAAAGAAAATCCAGCAGTATTGAATGAAATTGATGAAATAATAAGAAATAAACATGGTCTTCCTGTAGCTAATTCAAAAACAGAAGTAGTAGCTAGCAAAGATGATGCAAAAGATACAAAAAAATAATTTACTAAAATAAGAGGTAAGAGAAAATCTTGCCTCTTATTATCTTGACATATATTTAAAATTAATATAAAATAAATACAAATACTGGTTTATCATATTCACATAAAGTTAGAATATATTACACCTTTTTTGGACTTTCATTTTGACTAAAGTATTAAATTCCAAGAAAGCCAAGGAGGTGTTACAAATGCAGTATGTATTTACTATAATACTTGTATTATTATTTATACTTTGTGGTGTTTTGTATTTTAAGTTAAACAAAAAAATTAAAGCATCTGAAAGTAACATATTAAAGTCAGAACAAGACGCTCAAGTTATGCTTGAGAACACAAAAAGAGAAGCCGAATCTTTAAAGAAGGAATCTATTCTTGAAGCTAAAGAAGAGGTTCACAGACTAAGAACTGATTTTGAAAAAGAATCACGTGAAAGAAGAAATGAAATTCAACGATTAGAGAGAAGATTAATTCAAAGAGAGGAATCACTCGATAAAAAGAATGATTTACTCGAAAAAAAGGAAGAAGTTATCGCTAAGAAGTTTCAAGATGTTGAACAGATTGAAACTGAGGTAAAAGAACTTTATGCTAAAGAGAGAGAAGAACTAGAAAGAATTTCAGGGCTAACTACTGAAGAAGCAAAAGATTTGCTTTTAAAGGAAGTTAACAAAGAAATAAAGCATGAAGCGGCTCTTATGATTAAAGACGTTGAAAGCAAGGCAAAGGATGAAGCTGAAAAGAGAGCAAAGGAAATAATAACTGGTGCTATACAAAGATGTGCAGCAGACCATGTTTCAGAATCTACAGTTCATGTAGTAGCTCTTCCAAATGATGAAATGAAGGGCAGAATAATAGGTAGAGAAGGTCGAAATATTCGTACTTTAGAAACCTTAACAGGAGTTGACCTTATAATAGATGATACTCCAGAAGCTGTAATTCTTTCAAGCTTTGATCCGATAAGAAGAGAGATTGCTAGAATTGCTTTGGAAAAATTAATTGTAGATGGAAGAATCCATCCAGCTAGAATCGAAGAGATGGTTGAAAGGGCTAAGAAAGATATCGAAAATGATATTAAAGAAGAAGGTGAGCAAGCAACTTTTGAAACAGGTGTTCACGGACTTCATGGAGAGCTTATAAAGCTTCTTGGAAGATTAAAATACAGAACTAGCTATGGTCAAAACGTTTTAAAACATTCTATGGAAGTTTCACATTTAGCAGCCCTTATGGCAGCTGAATTAGGATTGGATGTTACTTTGGCTAAGCGTGCTGGATTGTTACATGACATCGGAAAAGCACTAGATCATGAAATTGAAGGACCTCATGCCTTAATAGGCGCTGATGTAGCTAAAAAGTATCATGAATCACCTATAATTGTTAATGCAATAGGTGCTCATCATGGGGACATTGAAATGTTATCTCTTGAAGCTGTATTAGTTCAAGCAGCAGATGCTATTTCTGCAGCTAGACCTGGTGCAAGAAGAGAAACTTTAGAAACATACATCAAAAGATTAGAAAAGTTAGAAGATATCGCAAACTGTTATGAAGGTGTAGAGAAATCATATGCCATCCAAGCAGGAAGAGAAATCAGAATTATGGTGAAACCAGAACAAATTGATGATGCAGGGGCTATAGATATGGCAAGAAACATAGTTAAGAGGATAGAAAACGAATTAGAATATCCTGGTCAAATAAAGATAAACGTTATAAGAGAGACCCGTGCAGTTGACTATGCAAAATAATAATTATTATAAAATACATTTTGTTTTACAAAATGTATTTTATTTTTGTGAAAATTCATAAAAGGGTTTAGTGGTTATATGTAGAATAATATAAAAGAGCAATTATATTGTAGACTATATACATAGGGGGTAAAATTCAATGGAAGTACTAAAAGTTTCAACAAAATCAAATCCAAATTCGGTAGCAGGAGCTTTAGCAGCAATTTTAAAAGAGAAAAATACCGTAGAGATTCAAGCTATAGGAGCAGGGGCTATAAATCAAGCTGTAAAAGCGGTAGCTATCGCAAGAGGTTTTGTTGCGCCAGCGGGGAAAGATATCGTTTGTATTCCAGCATTTACTGATATAGAAATTGACGGGGAAGAAAGAACAGCTATTAAGCTTATAGTTCAACCAAGATAGTAAATGTATACATAAAGAGTTTGAATAACATCAAACTCTTTATTTTATATAAAAATTGAAATGAATTATTAAAATAGGCAATATTTCTTTGTAGATTTAGTAAAAGATTATTATTTAGCGTTGAATTGTACAAAAAAAATGATATAATATAGTAGTTAATTAAAAATTTAAAGAGGTGGTAATTATGGTATCTAAAGAGGTTGTAGTAAAAAACGCAACAGGTCTTCACGCTAGACCAGCAACATTACTTGTGAAGAAGGCTTCATCATTCAAATCAGATGTAAGTATGGAGTTCAATGGAAAGAAAGCTAACATAAAGAGCTTAATAGGAGTTTTATCTCTAGGAGTTACTAAAGATGCAAACGTTACTGTTATAGCATCTGGAGATGACGAAACTTTAGCTGTTGAAGAAATCGTTAAATTAATCGAATCAATCGAAGAATAATTTAACATAAAAATTAAGAGTCGCTTTATAGTGACTCTTAATTATTTTTCGATAAACTTGTCTTCTCTCTTAAAATTAAAAGAGATACATATATAGCGGAAAATCCTATTATTAAATATATAATACGTTGGACTAATGGGGAAAATCTAAAAATAGCTCTAACTATATCAAATTTGAATAAACCTACAAATGCCCAATTGATAGAGCCTATTAATGTTAATAGTATAGCTATTTTATCTAAAGCATTAAGTTTGAACATAATTATACCTCCAAATAATTAATTTTAGTAAATTATATTATAAATATTTTAAAATATAACTAAAAAAATCTATGAATTTATGGTATAATACGAATGAAAATAAAAATTCAAAAAATAATATTCGTACGGAGGCTGAATATGAGAAATGAATATAGTACACCATTAAACACTAGATATGCATCCCATGAGATGAGCTACTTATTTTCAGATGAAATGAAATTTACAACTTGGAGAAAACTTTGGGTTGCTTTAGCTGAGTGTGAAAAGGAACTTGGATTAAATATAACAGATGAGCAGATAAATGAATTAAAGGCTAATATACATAATATAAACTATGAAGATGCAGAAAAAAGAGAGCGTGAAGTTAGACATGACGTTATGAGTCACGTTTATGCTTATGGTCTTCAATGCCCAAGTGCCAAGGGCATAATTCACCTTGGAGCAACAAGCTGCTATGTAGGAGATAATACAGATATAATAATAATGAGAGAAGCGTTAAAGGTTGTAAGAACTAAAGTTTTAAATGTTATGGACTCATTATCTAAGTTTGCTCTTGAGTACAAGAGTCTTCCTACACTTGGATTTACACATCTTCAACCAGCACAGCTTACTACAGTTGGTAAGAGAGCTACTTTGTGGCTTCAAGACTTAGCTTTAGACTTAGAGAACATAGATCATGTTTTATCGACTTTAAGAATGAGGGGAGTAAAAGGAACTACAGGAACTCAAGCCAGCTTTATGACTCTTTTCAATAACGATGAGGAGTTAGTAATAAAACTAGATAAGATGGTTGCTAATAAGTTTAATTTTAAAGAAAGCTATTATGTAACAGGTCAAACTTATTCTAGAAAGGTAGATTCTATAGTTTTAAATACTCTTTCTGAAGTTGCGCAAAGTGCATACAAATTCAGTAATGACATGAGAATTCTTCAGCATTTAAAAGAAATAGAAGAGCCATTCGAAAAACATCAAATAGGATCTTCTGCAATGGCTTACAAGAGAAACCCTATGCGTTCTGAAAGATTAGGTTCTCTTGCTAGATATGTAATAGTAGATGCTTTAAATCCTGCTATTACAGCTTCAACTCAATGGTTCGAAAGAACATTAGATGATTCTGCTAATAAGAGAATATCTATATCAGAAGGATTCCTAGCTTTAGACGGAGTTTTAAATCTTTACTCCAATATAGTAGAAAATTTAGTTGTATATGAAAAAGTTATAGCATCACGTGTAAATAGCGAACTTCCTTTTATGGCTACAGAAAATATAATGATGGAAGCTGTAAAAAGAGGAGGGGATAGACAGGAACTTCATGAGAAAATAAGAGTTCATTCTATGGAAGCTGCTAGACGTGTAAAAGAAGAAGGATTAAGCAATGATCTTTTAGAGAGAATAATAAACGATTCAAGTTTTGGATTATCAAAAGAAGAAATTCTTTCAGTTGTTGATCCAAAGAACTTTATTGGAAGAGCACCAGGTCAAGTTGAAACTTTTGTAAATGAATATATAAAACCTATATTAGATGAAAATAAAGATTGTTTAGGAAAAACTGCAGAAATAAATGTATAAATAAAAAGTTTAGATAAAAACACGGAGATAAAAAGATCTCCGTGTTTTTTATTTTGTGGATATGTTGATACAAGTGTTATCAAAGATAAAATTAGAAATAACTAACAGAAACCTCTGAAAAATATTATGTAATCAAAAAACTGAAACTTTGTCTATAAATTTTCTAAAAAACTTCAAAATTAAACAAAATAAATTTAAAGCGTAGATTTTGGTGTAATTTTAGAAAAAAGTATTTCTCCAATAGCATAAATCTACAATAAACACTTTTGCAAACTCAGAAAACTTATTAAAATCGATGCTGTGTAAATAAATGTATATTAGTATCGAATAGATTTTTGAAATGTAGAAAGATTTTATCCTTCCAATAACGTCGTGAAATATACATTTCACGACGTTATTGGGATTATTTTCACTGATTAGAAGATAAAACATGATTTTCATCATATAACTTGTTAAATAAAGCTTAGTGTCTTAAAATATATAATGTACCTATGAAAATAAAGTTTTTAATTGGAGGCTTTAAGAGATATGAAATATAATATAGATGATTTAAAGGAAATGAATTCGTTGCCTCAAACATTAATAGAATTTCTAAATTATTTGGATGTAATCAAAGGAAAATCTCCAAACACCATAGTTGCATACAAAGCTGATTTAATTATGTTTTTTAGATTTATCAAAATATACAAAGGTCTTAATGAAAAAGATTGTGACTTTGAAGAAATTACAATAGATGATATAGGAAACAGAGTTATTCGTTCTATAAAACTTAGCGATTTATATGCTTTTCTATCTTTTACCGAGAAATACAGAAACAATGGATCTTATGCTCGTGCTAGAAAAGTTGCCACTTTAAAGTCCTTTTTTAAATATCTTTATGGTAAAAGCAAAATCATAGACGAAAATCCAGCTATGGAACTGGAATCTCCTAAGATAAACAAGAGAAACCCTATTTATTTAACTTTGAACGAAAGTCAAACTTTACTTAGATCTTTAGATCGTAGTAATAAGAATTACGAAAGGGATTACTGTATACTTACTTTGTTTTTGAACTGTGGACTTCGAGTATCTGAGCTTTGCAGCATTGATATTACCAAGATAAAAGAAGACACCCTTACTATAATCGGAAAAGGAAACAAGGAACGTACAGTGTATTTGAACAAAGCGTGTCTTAAGGCTATATCGGATTATTTGGCTGTAAGAGATGGCTCGGGACTTCCTGAAGCCGAAAGGAATTCTTTGTTTATAAGCAATAAACAAAGGCAAATAAGTGTTCGTAGTGTAGAGAGACTAGTAAAAAAATACACTGAAGAAGCCGGCCTTACCAAAAACAAATATACACCTCACAAATTACGTCATACTGCTGCGACATTAATGTACAAGCATGGTAATGTAGATATTAGAAGTCTTCAACAAATATTAGGCCATGAAAATATATCTACTACCCAGATATATACCCACGTAGACAACGAAACTCTAAGAGAAGCAGTAAAATCAAATCCATTAAGTGATGAATAAGACTTTCTGCTCTACTCTATCCTTTTGCTGCAATAAAAAAACAAGGATTTATTTATCCTTGTTTTTTAATCTTATAAGACCAGGGAATTCTTCTATGAAATCGTCAGAAAGATTTTCTGGATCTTCTACTAAATCTTTTAGTTCTTTTATATCATCTATAAAATCCCAAGTGTCTTCCCCTTCTTTGTAATCATCATATATAGGCTCGTGAGATATGTATTCATCTTCTACTATATCGCTAGTATATTCTTTGCTTTCATCTTCGTTTTCGGCAATCTCTTCTACTTTTATACCTCGTATATCTACTCCATCAATTCCTAAGCATTTTCCGCAATTGTCGCATGTCTTATTAGGATCGTATTCACATTTAAAGCATTCATCGCAATCTTCGGTACAAATTCTAGATTCATCAAATAAACATTTTTTCATAAATGACACCCCTCCTACTCAACTTATCTATTATATCAGAACTATTTGCCTAAATCAAACCTAAGAACATAAGTTTGATATACCTTTATAAATGTGTTATAATGTGAGTAGAATTGAGAGGTGGAAAATATGGCTGAATGCAAAAACCAAAAACAAACCGAGATATATGAATTTTTAAAAAAGTATACAGAAGAAAAGGGATATCCCCCATCAGTAAGAGAAATTTGTGAAGCTGTTTCTTTGAGATCTACATCTACAGTTCACGGGCATCTTAAAAGATTAGAGAAAAAAGGACTTATAAAAAGAGATCCTACAAAACCAAGAGCTTTAGAAATATTAGAGCTTAATCACGGCAATAAAGAATTTATTCATATACCTGTAATAGGCAGAGTCACTGCAGGAATGCCTGTATTAGCTTTTGAAAACATAGAAGATACTTTTGCCCTTCCAGCTAACTTTATAAAGCATGATAGAGAATTATTTATGCTTAAGGTAATGGGAGAAAGTATGATTGAAGCCGGTATTAATGATGGAGATTTTGCCATTATCGAAAAAACTTCAAGTGCAAGTAATGGAGAAATTATAGTTGCTTTAATTGATAATGAAGCAACCATAAAAAGGTTTTTTAAAGAATCAGATCATATAAGACTACAGCCTGAAAATTCAACTATGTCACCTATAATAGTTGATACATGCTCCATCTTAGGAAAATTAGTTGGGATTTATAGAAAATACTAAATAAAATTCCCCATGCATCAAAATATATGCATGGGGAATTTTGTTTTTATATTCCTTTAAAATAGTCGTATCACTATAGTATAAAAGCTATATTATTTTAAAATCTTAGATAAAGCTATGAGTATCCCTATTTTTGCGTGATCAAATGTAAGTCCACCTTGAAGGTAAGCTATAAATGGTTCTCTTATAGGAGCGTCAGCAGAAAGTTCTATGGATGAACCTTGAATAAAAGCACCAGCTGCCATTATAACCTCATCGGCATAGCCTGGCATAGCCCATGGCTCACACTCAACAAAGGAATCTATAGGGGATCCCTTTTGGATGCCCTTACAGAAATTAATTAGATTTTCTTTGTTTCCGAATTTTATCGCTTGAATTATATCGCTTCTCTTATCTGTGTATTTTGGAAGAACTTCAAATCCTGCAAGCTCCATTATTCTAGAACATAGTATTGCGCCTTTTACCGCCTCCATAGCTACATGGGGAGCTAAAAATAAACCTTGGAAAAGAGTTCTCATAACTCCAAAAGTGGAGCCACACTCCCCTCCTATTCCAGGAATGGTCAATCTATAAGCAGCTTGATCTACGTATTCTTTTTTTCCAGCTATATATCCTCCTGTTGGAGCTATACCGCCTCCAATATTCTTTATAAGTGACCCTGCAACTAAATCTGCTCCCACATCTGTAGGCTCTTTTGTATCGATAAATTCACCGTAGCAGTTATCTACAAATACTATTACATCAGGTCTTATGCTTTTCACAAAAGAAATAGCTTCAGAAAGCTTATCTATTGTAAAGGATTTTCTCCATCCATATCCAGTAGAACGTTGGATGTGAACTAATTTTATAGTTTTATCAGAAGAAAGAACTTCTTTTATAGTATGGAAATCAAAGCCGTCGTTTATAAGGTCTATTTTTTTATAATTTACTCCATACTCCATCAATGAACCTATGTTCTTTTCTCCGCTGATACCTATAATGCTATGTAATGTATCATAAGGAAGTCCTCCAATAGAAAGCATAGTGTCATTGGGTCTTAGGTTTCCAAATAAAGCTGCGCCTATAGCGTGGGTACCATTTACAAAGTGTGGTCTAACAAGAGCGCTTTCACAGTTGAATACTCTAGCATAAACTTTGTCTAAAGACTCACGGCCTATGTCATCATAGCCATAACCTGATGAATTAGTGAAATGAGTATCACTTATACGTTCTTCTTGAAATGCACTAAGAACTTTCATTTGATTATACTCTCTTATCTCATCATAAATTGAAAATTGAGGCTCTACGTCTTTTATAGCCTCCTTATATAAATCAAAAACTCTTTGATTTATATTGTACTTTTTTAAAAATAACTCTTTTGTTACATCTAACATATGTATTTAAACCTCCATTTTAAAAGATATCACATAAAAAAGAATAGGTACGCAACCTATTCTATTAAATACTATTTTTCATTTTCATGATTGTTATTATTGAATAGTATTGGCTTTCCTGGGGTTATTGTACTTATAGCATGCTTATATACTAACATTTGCTTTCCGTCCGTTTCTAATACAACTATGTAGCTATCAAATCCTTTTACGAACCCCTTTAATTGAAAACTGTTAGTTAAATGTATAATAACAGGTATTCTGTTTTTTCTAGCACCATTTAAAAATATATCTTGTAAATTATTGGCTGACTTATTCATAAACATCCCTCCACACACAACTGCTTTATTATATTATAACGCTATATACTATTTATGTCACTT
This sequence comes from Clostridium sp., assembly GCA_022773025.1. Classification (GTDB taxonomy): domain Bacteria; phylum Bacillota; class Clostridia; order Clostridiales; family Clostridiaceae; genus Clostridium_X. The sequence continues at coordinate 18,955 of JALEZF010000074.1, forward strand.
AATATTTTATTTACTATATCATCATGACACATGGTGTCTTTGTCTAAATATTTAACCCTGCTGTCTTTTCTAAACCAAGTGAGCTGCCTTTTAGCATAATTTCGGCTTCCTTGCTTTATCATATCTTTAGCCTCTTCTAAAGATATTTCCCCCTCTAAGTAATGTAAAAGTTCTTTGTAACCTATTCCGTTCATAGATTGCATCTCAGCACTGTAACCTAGGTCTTTTAATTTTTGTACTTCCTCTAAAAGACCTTCTTCAAACATTATATCTACTCTTTTGTTTATTCTGTCATAAAGTTCCCCTCTATCCATAGTAAGCACGTAATAATATACATCATAAGGTACATCATATTTCTTTTCTCCTATGTTGTATTCACTGAATGGCTTTCCTGTGATTTTAAACACCTCTAGAGCTCTTATAACACGTTTTAAGTTGTTATAATGAATATTTCTAGCACTGACAATATCAACCTCTTCTAAAAGCTTATGAACGTGATTCTTGCCTTTTTCTTTGGCCAGTTTTTCTAAATACTCTCTATATTCATCATCTTTGTTTCCATCAGTAAAGGAAAGGTTACATATTATAGAGTCTATATATAATCCAGTTCCTCCTACTAGCATTGGAAGCTTCCCTCTTGATTTTATATCATCTATCAATTTAGAAGCACCTTCTTTAAAGTCTGCTACAGTAAAACTCTCATCAGGATCTATTATGTCTATCATATGATGGGGTATTCCGTCCATTTCCTTGCTTGTAATCTTAGCAGAACCTATATCCATATACTTATATATCTGCATAGAATCACAAGAGATTATCTCGCCATTAAGCTTATGGGCAAGCTCTATAGATAAGCTTGTTTTTCCTACTGCAGTAGGACCGCTCAAAACTAAAATTTTGTTGTCTGTCATATATCCTCCTATTGAATCCTTTTAAATCTTTTTTCTATCTCATATAAAGTGAATTTTATAATTGTAGGTCTTCCATGAGGACAAGTGTAAGGATCCTCCATGTATTTAACTTCATCTATGAGATGCTTCATCTCATCTATTGTGAGCTCTTCGTTGGCTTTTACTGCTTTTTTGCATGACATCTGTGCTATCTTGTTATACTTTACGTCCTCTGCACTTCCGCTTCCTAGGTTTTTTATATCATTTAATATAGCTACAAAGAAATCTTTCAAATCAGCTTTTCCTAAGATATAGGGACATTCTTTTATGTTTAATGTGTTGTCACCAAATATCTCAATATTAAACCCCGAGTTTTTAAATATATCTTTGTTCTCCAAATAGAAAGCAAAATCCTCATGGCTTAATTCAAGCACAAGAGGTATTAAAAGAGGCTGGCTTAGTATAGTTCTATTCTTAATTTCTTTTTTATACCTTTCAAATAGCATTTTTTCATGAGCAGCATGCTGGTCTATGAGATATAATTCCCTATTATATTCTCCTATTATGTAAGTCCTATTAAATTGACCTATTATTTTTATAGGAGGCAATTTAGGAACCAATTTAATATCCTCTATAGTAGAACTATCGGATTTAAGATCAGCAGGAATCTCTACTTTTGAGTAGTTATCTTGATTTTTGTTTAAATCAGCATCTGAGCCATATGAAATTATATTTTTTTCTTTAAAAACAGTATCCTTTGAGGTGTTTTCTTCCTTTAACTTTAAAGGATACTCATCCTTATTATCTAAAGTGGCTCCATTTACTTCTTTTGAAGAATTCTCATAAATTCCTCTCTCATTAGATAGTACAGGTTCACTTATTAAGATGTCTTTTGATAAATAGGATAGATTTTCGTAACTATCATCCTTTGTTGAAGTTTCTTTTTCTTCTGGAAGCATAAAAGAATCCTCTAAGGCCCTACGAAGAGCGCTATGAACCGCGTCAAATATGAGTTTAAAAATCTTTCTTTCATCCGAAAATTTAACTTCTGATTTTGTAGGATGTATATTAACATCTATAAGTTCAGGATATATATCTAAAAATAGCACAAAGAACGGGAATTTGTTTATTGGTAGAAATGATTTAAATGCATTTTCAACGGCTGTTATAATAAACCTATTTTTAATAAACCTTTTATTTACAAAGATGCTTTGATGACTCCTGCTTCCTCTACTTATAGCTTCGTTACCTATATATCCATATACTGAAGCTTCATCTATATGACCTTCAAAATAAATCAGGTTATCCATTATATCCTTATCATAAACAGCTCTAATACAGTCAGTTATGTTACCTGTTCCATATGTCCTTAAAACTTTTTTCCCGTTATTATAAAAGGTTATTGCTATGTCTTTATTTGAAAGGGCAATTTTGTTTACGATGTCACTTATTATAGCACTTTCTCTTGAGGTGCTCTTTAAGAATTTCTTACGAGCAGGTACATTAAAGAAGAGGTCACGAACTTCTATAATCGTTCCTTTATTAGATCCAGTATCGTTAATTTCCGATATGGTACCTCCATCTACTATAATTTCTCTTCCATAATCAAAGTCTTCTGTTCTACTTGTAAGCTTAGTGTGAGAAACTGCTGCAATACTAGCTAGAGCTTCCCCTCTAAATCCCATGGTTGTTATATTAAATAAATCCCCTGCCCCTTTTATTTTGCTTGTAGCATGAGGTAGAAACGCCTTATCTATGTCCTGAGGATGTATTCCTATACCATCATCAATAATTCGTATAAGAGCCTCTCCGCCATCTTTAATTTCAATGGTTATATTTTTAGCTTCAGCATCTATGCTGTTTTCTAAAAGCTCTTTTACAACAGAAGAAGGTCTTTCAACCACTTCTCCTGCTGCTATTTTATTTGATGTGTCTATATCAAGAAGATTTATTCGTTTCAAAATCTATCACCCTAACGTAATTTTTTAGCTTTCTTTATGATTTCATAAAATGAATTCATAGCTTCAAGAGGAGTCATAGACATTATATCTATTTCTCCTAGATCTTTAAGAAATGTATCTTTTTCTATGTCTTTAAAAGATAACTGGATCTCGCTATTTTTACTTTTATTGTTTTTATTAGAAGGCTTCTTCTCCTCAATGACATTTTCCTTTACCTCATCTATAGTAACTGCTACATTTTTTTCATAAGAATCAGATATCTTTGAACCATGATTAGAGGTGTTTTCATCTTCTAGTGACTTCAAAATAGTTTTTGCTCTTTCTACTACTTCTTTAGGAAGTCCAGCAAGCTTTGCAACCTCTATACCATAGGACTGGTCTGCCCCACCCTCTACTATTTTTCTTAAAAAGATAATACTGTTATTAAGTTCTTTTACAGCTACAGAGTAATTCTTTACTCCATGAATCTTTCCTTCTAAGGCTGTAAGCTCATGATAATGGGTAGCAAATAGAGTTTTACATCTTAAATTTTTAGTATTGCATATATACTCTATAACTGACCAGGCAATGCTTAATCCATCATAAGTACTTGTTCCGCGTCCTACCTCATCTAAAAGCACTAAGCTTTTATTTGTTGCATTTCTTAATATGTTGGACACTTCCCACATCTCCACCATGAAGGTACTCTTACCACCAGACAAGTCATCAGAAGCTCCTATTCTAGTGAATATCTTGTCGCATATAGATATATTTGCTTCTTTTGCAGGTACAAAGGATCCTATTTGAGCCATTATAGTTATTAGAGCTACCTGTCTCATATAAGTGGACTTACCGGCCATATTAGGTCCAGTAATTATTAAAAGCTCATTATCACTACAGTTTAACTTAGTATTGTTGCTTACAAAAGTTCCGCTGTCAATGACCTTCTCCACTACAGGATGACGTCCTTCTACAATAGTTAATTCATCGCCATCATTTATTATAGGTTTTACAAAGTTATTTTCTAATGCTATTCTACTGAAGTTAGCTAAAGTATCAAGTTCTCCTAATATCCTAGCACTAACCTGCATTCTTCCTATATGTTTTTCTATGTCGTCTCTTATAGAAAGGAATAGTTCGTATTCTAGGGAGCATAGCTTTTCCTCTGCCCCTAAGATTTTACTCTCCATTTCCTTTAAATCTTCTGTAATAAATCTTTCTGCATTAGCCAAAGTCTGCTTTCTTATATAACGTCCTTGGGGAATAGAACTGTAGTTCGCTCTGCTTATTTCTATATAATATCCGAATACTTTATTATACCCTACCTTTAAGGACTTGATTCCAGTAACTTCTCTTTCTGTATTTTCTAAAGAAGCTATCCATTGTTTTCCGTGGAACTTGGCATCTCTATATTCATCAACATATTTATTAAAGCCGTCTTTTATTATGTTCCCCTCTTTTAAAGTTATAGCTGGATTAGAACAGATGGATTCACCAATAAGACTTGCTATGTCTTTTAATTCATCCAGATTATCGTACATATCCTTAAGAAGAGGAGATTTAAAGTTCTTTAGAATTTCCTTTATAGGAGGAATATTCTCTATTGAATTCTTAAGTGTTAAAAGTTCTTTTGCATTAACATTTTTTGAAGATATCTTACCAACTAATCTCTCTATATCGTATATCTGTTTTAAGGCATCTTCTAACTTCTCACACTCACTAAGATTTTCAAGGATCTCCTCCACACCGTCTAGTCTCTTTTCAATATCATTTTTGTTTATAAGAGGTTGGTCTATCCAGCGTCTTAGAGTTCTGCTACCCATAGCTGTAGAGCATTTATCCATTACCCAAAGAAGACTTCCTTTTTTGCCTTTATCTCTTATATTTTCTGTAAGCTCTAAATTTCTTCTAGAGTTTATATCTATAGTCATTGTATCTTTTATATTGTAAAGTTCTATGGCATTTATATTAGTAAGTGATACTTTTTGTGTTTCAAATATATACTGAAGGATTCCGTTTACACATTTCAATGACACTGGATGAAGATTTGACATATCACTGCCAAAGCAAGATTCTATCATATCATGATTTATCTCTTCAAAATAATTTAAACTTCTCTCTGTAAGAACTGCACTAGCACCTGATTCTAAAGAGTCTATAATAGCTTTAGAGGATGGAGTACATAATATTTCTGTAGGTTTAAATTTAGAGATTTCATCATTTATTATGGAAAGTTCATCTCTAAAATAAGTATTATAAAATTCCCCTGTTGATATATCAACAAAGCTTAAAGAGATAAATCCATCCTCATCATAAATAGTCATTATAAAATTATTTTTATTTTCATCTATAAAACTGTCATCGCTAAAGGTTCCTGGTGTTATTATCTTTATTACATCTCTTTTAACTATGCCTTTTGCAAGGGCAGGGTCTTCAACTTGTTCACAAATAGCAACCTTATAGCCCTTTGAAATAAGTCTTCCTATATACCCCTTAGCTGCATGATGAGGTATTCCGCACATAGGCGCCCTCTCTTCCATACCGCAGTCCTTACCTGTAAGTACTAGTTCTAACTCCTTAGAGGCTATTTCTGCATCTTTAAAGAACATTTCATAAAAGTCACCAAGCCTAAAGAACAATATACAATCTTCATGATTCATTTTTATCTGCATGTACTGCTCCATCATTGGAGTCAATTTCATAATAGTTACCTCCTTAAAGCATTAATGTAGAAAAAGCCCTTAAAAAATTTAAGAGCTGATTTTCTTATAATACTTCTTCTCCTTTTAAAGAAAATGAAGAGGCTTTTGTAATCTTTACATTTACAAGCTTTCCTATGCTGTTTTTAGAACCTGTAAAGTTTACAAGCTTACCAGTCCTAGTTCTTCCCATAAGCTTTGTATCATCATTCTTGCTTATACCTTCCACTAATACCTCTACGCATTTTCCCTCGTACTCTAAGTTCTTTTTAGCACATATTTCATTAACAGATTCAATAAGTCTATTGAAACGTTCATGCTTAACGGTATCATCTACTTGATTAAGCATCATATCTGCTGGAGTGTATTTTCTTCTTGAATAGATGAAAGTGAATGCTGAATCATACTCAACTTTTTTCACCATATCTAATGTTCCTTCAAAATCTTCTTCACTTTCTCCTGGGAATCCCACTATTATATCTGTAGTTATAGCTACTCCTGGTATTTCTCTTTTTATCTTCTCTATTATTGATAGATATTTTTCTCTATCATAATGTCTATTCATCTTGTTTAATATATCATCTGATCCGCTTTGTACTGGAAGGTGTATTTGCTCACATACCTTATCGCAGTCTCTTATAGCATATATAACATCATCAGATAAATCCTTAGGGTGAGATGTCATAAATCTTATTCTCTCAAGACCTTCAATTTCATTTATTCTTCTTAGAAGTTTTGCAAAGTCAATTTCCGTGTCTAGTCCTTTTCCATAAGAATTTACGTTTTGTCCTAAAAGAGTTATTTCCTTATATCCATTAGCTACAAGGTCTTTTATCTCATTTTCAATATCTTCTGGCTTTCTGCTTCTCTCTCTTCCTCTAACGTAAGGAACGATGCAATATGTACAGAAGTTGTTGCATCCATACATTATAGTTACAAATGCTTTTATGGAACTTTCTCTATCAAGAGGAAGACCCTCAACAATTTCTGTTTCTTCATTGTATATCTCGCAGACAGCTTTTCCTTCTTGTTTAACTCTATTTAAATACTCTGGGAATTTGTAAGCATTATGAGTACCAAAAATCATATCTACAAAAGGAAATTTTTCCATTATTTCTTCAGCCATTCCCTTTTGCTGCATCATACATCCACATACACCTATTATAAGATCAGGTCTCTTTTTCTTTAATCCCTTTAAAGCACCTAGATTACCAAAAACTTTTAGTTCTGCGTTTTCTCTTACGCAGCAAGTATTAAATATTATTATGGAAGCATCCTCTTTATTTTCTGCTTTAGAATATCCCATAGTTCTTAGCATACCAGAAATTTTCTCTGAATCTTCTTCATTCATTTGGCAACCAAAGGTGGAAATGAAGAAACTCTCTTTTTTATTTAAATTATCAGTAATTATTTCATTATTATCTATCATAACTTCCTCCAAATTTCTTTTAATTTCTTTAGTATTATAACATAACAAGATGTATAAAATAAAGACTAGGGTTTTTTTGTAATTTATCGTCATATAATTTGAGGACCACTATAAATAATTTATTCATACATTGTGGCTCTAAACAAATATAGCGCTTTATTGATAAACTCTTTATAAGATAATATATGTATTATTATATTTATATGAAATATCGCTATTTATTAATAAAATATTCTCCTTTAGGTAAAACTACTTCTAAAGGAGTGATGATACATGTATGATGCAAAAAAATGTCCAAAAGATAATTTAAATGAAGTTACAAAATTTAGTTCAATAATTGATCGCGGTTTTTTTAATGATACTTCATGTAATTTAGTTCATAGTAAAACCTGCTATGTTCCAAAAGAAACTATTATAAGTGAATTTAATAATAGTTTGAAGTAATTTTGAAGTGATTTTGAAGTGATTTTTTAAGGAGGAGCGTAAAAATGAATTTATCAAAACGAAGTAATAATATGCAGTTTTCTCCAATACGTAAATTGGTACCTTTTGCAGAGGAAGCAAAAAAGCATGGCAAAAAAGTTTATCCATTAAATATAGGTCAGCCCGACATAGAAACACCTAGAGAATTTTTCAAAGGAATTCAGACCTATGATAAAAAAGTTTTAAAATACTCTGCTTCCCTAGGTGATAGAAAGCTTATAGAGAGTTTTGTTAATTATTATAAAGAATGGGATATAGAATTAGAAAAGAGTGAAATTCTTATAACCTGCGGGGGAAGTGAAGCCTTATTATTTGCATTAATGACTATCTGCGATATAGGAGATGAGATTTTGATTCCTGAACCTTTTTATACAAATTATAATACCTTTGCAGATATCTGCGGTGTCAAGATAACATCCATAGTTACAAGGCCTGAAAATGGATTTCACCTTCCTTCTAAAGAAGAAATAGAGGATGCAATAACTCCAAAGACAAGGGCAATCTTAATGTCTAATCCAAGCAATCCTACTGGTGTAGTGTACACTGCTGAAGAAATAAAAATCCTAGGAGACATAGCTGTAGAAAATGACATTTTTATAATTGCAGATGAGGTTTACAGAGAATTCGTCTATGACAACTGTGAGTATACATCTACCATGACTCTTAAAAATGCTTGGAATAATATAATTCTCATTGATAGTGTTTCAAAAAGATATAGTGCTTGTGGTGCGCGTATAGGGGTTTTAGCCTCTAAGAATAAGGATGTAATAACTCAATGCACTAAACTTTGCCAAGCACGATTATCTGTGTCAAGCGTAGACCAAATTGGGGCGGCTAATTTAATCAATACCCCTAAAAGTTACTTTCAAAAGGTCAATGAAAAGTATGCTAAAAGAAGGGACATCCTTTATTCAGCTTTAAAAGCCATTCCTGGAGTTATATGCGAAAAACCAGCAGGTGCATTTTATATAGTGGCCAAGCTCCCTATTAAAAATTGTGAGCACTTTGCAAAATGGCTTCTTACGGACTATTCTTATAAAAATGAAACTGTATTTTTAACACCAGCCAAGGATTTTTACATCACAGAAGGCCTTGGAAAAGACCAGGTTAGAATATCCTATTGTATAAATGGTGAAGAGCTTAAGGCAGCTGGACATATACTCAATAAGGCTTTAAATGATTATAAAAAATTATATGAATAAGGAACTTTTTCTATCTAGGACGGTTAATCACCTAGATAGGAAAAGTTCCTTTTTATTATAACGCCATAAGACTATTTCTCGCTTCTCTATAAATCCCATAGATTTATAGAGATTTAAGGCAACAATATTATCTTTATGTGTTTTGATTTTTATTTTTTTAAAACCAAGTTCTTTGGATTTTTCTAAAAGACCATTTATGAGGAATTTACCGTATCCATTTCCTCTATAATCCTGTAGAATACCTACATTCACTATAGTTCCACTATCTTCATTTCTAATTATTTGACCGTAACCTACATATTCTTCGTCCTTCTTTACAAATATTCCGGCTCCAGGTATATAATAGTCCTGTTCTTCTTCCATGTATATGTCCTTTAAAGTTAAAGGAGTTCTATTTTCATTGTGAAATACACTGTTTTGTATATTGCATCTTATTTCTTCATGGGTATTTTCTTCAAAAATTTCCAATTTAAGATTATTATTATGATTATCATAGGAATACTTATCTAAGTCATATATGAGCTCTATAGATTCATCATAAGGTTTAAAATCTAGGTAATCTAAAAATTCCTTTAATCCAACATTGCCATCACTTGAACATATTATAGTGTCTATTTTATTTTCTAAAAGGAAAAGATTAAAATCAGCTTTCTTAAAGCTATTTATAAAATCTTCATTGAAATAAAAACCTTGCAAATAAAAAGTTCCACCTTCAACGCTGTCATACCATATATAGCCGCTTAAAATGTCATCTTTCAATACAAATCGTAGATTCCTCTTAAATATAAGTTTTTCTATAAAATTTAAAGAATCGTAGATATGAAAAAAATCTTCATTTAATGTATTAAAGGTTTTGGCTTTAGAATTTAATTTTCTTAAAAGTGATATTTGATTTCTTTTTAGTTTTTTTAACTTAATCATATAATACTCCATGAAATATTTATAAAATAAATAAATTTTAAAGTTACAATATATACATACTTGCTAAATAATTAAATTATTACAAAATAATATACGTGTATAAAGTAATTTACACGTATATTATAAAGTGAACTATTCAGTAGCTTTAATGCTTAAAGATATCTTTTTATTTTCTTTGTCAACTTTTAAGATTTTAACTTTAACATTTTCTCCAATAGAAAGCATCTCGTCAGCTTTTTCAATTCTCTTATGGCTTATTTCTGATAAATGAACTAATCCATCTACTCCTGGTTCTAATTCTATGAAAGCACCAAAACTTGCAAATCTAACTACTTTACCAAGAGCTATATTGCCTTCTGGATATTTGTCACATATATCATTCCAAGGATTTTCTAGAAGAGCCTTAATGCTTAAAGAAAGCTTTTTATTTTCTTTGTCTAAAGCTATAATCTTAACTTTTATCTTTTCATCAATCTTTAGAATACTCTTAGGACTTTCTATTTTTCCCCAGCTCATTTCTGAAAGATGTAAAAGTCCGTCTACTCCATTAACTTCTACAAAAGCACCAAAGCTTGCAATTCTCTTTACAGTTCCCTCAAGAACTTCTCCTAATTCAAAGCTTTCCCATGATTTTGCTTCTATAGCTTCTTTTTCTTTTACTAAGATAGCTTTTCTTGAAACAACCATCTTATTTTCTCTTCTGCCTTCTACAAATTCTATTATGCTTACTTCAAGGTCTTTTCCAACATAATCACTTAATTTTTCTACATGATATAAATCTACTAAAGATGCAGGTAAGAATAGATTTATTCCCTTATAAGCTGCTATAAGACCGCCCTTTATTTCTTCCTTTATAGTAACTACAATGTTTTCTTTATTTTCAAAATGAGATTTTAACTGAGATAAAGAACTTTCTTTTTCTACTTCTAATCTTGATAAAACTACATTTCCATTTTCATTAACTCTTTGTATTACTTTTGCCTCTATTTCATCACCTATTTTAAAGTCATTAACTCCTGAGATAGAGATCTCACTTGTTGGTATTATACCTTCAACCTTATAGTTTATATTTACATAAACTCCATCATTATTTATAGAAACAATAATCCCCCTGATTTTTTGTCCTACATAAATCTTTCTTTCATTCTCGTCCATATAATTCATAACATCATTCATATCCATAACATTTTCGTTATTCATTTTATTTATAGCCTCCTTTATAATCCAATCTGGTGTAGATGCACCAGCTGTAATACCAATTTTAAAATTTTCTCCCTTAATAAACTCTTCAGGTATATCCTCTGCAGATTCTACATGAATTGTATTGCTGCAATTACTGCTGCATATCTCGTATAATTTAGTAGTATTAGAACTATTCTTTCCGCCAAGAACTATCATTGCATCAACTTTACTTGATAATTCTGTTGCGCTGGTTTGTCTTTCGTTAGTAGCAGAGCATATTGTATTAAAAGCTACAAATTCTCTGCAATGTTTTGATACATACCCTATAGCATTCTCAAAGTTTTCTTGCTTTTCTGTAGTTTGAGATAAGACACACACTTTCATAGGAAGCTCTTCACTAAATTCACCATTCTTATAGAATATGGATGAATTATCGCACCAACCATTGATTCCTATAACTTCAGGATGATTTCCATCTCCAACTATAACTATTTTGTAACCCTTTTTATAATATTCCTCAGCTTTTTTCTGAATCTTTGTTACAAAAGGGCAGGTAGCATCGATTATATTAAGTTTCTTTTCCTGTAGATATTCATATGTAGCCTTAGGAATACCATGAGATCTTATTATTATAAAGTCATCTTCCTTTAAGCTTTCTATGTTTTTAAGGTCTATAGGCTTAATATCTTTATCCTTTAAAAAATTCACTGCGTGTGAGTTATGTATTAGTGGTCCTAAAGTATAAACAGTAATACTTGGATGCCTTTCTTTTACTTTCAAAGCTTCATCCACTGCTCTTTTAACTCCAAAACAAAATCCTGCATTTGATGCTAAAATTACTTGCCTATTCATGAATATTAATTAGTCTCCTTTAAACTTTCTCTCATAATCTTTGCCATTTTATCTACCACTTCAAATATGCCTATCCCTGTAGTGTCTATTTCTATAGCATCATCTGCTTTTTTTAATGGGTCAATAGCTCTATTAGAATCTATATAATCGCGTCTTTTGATATCTTCAAGGATTTCATTGTAATCACTGCTAATTCCCTTTGATACTAATTCTTTATATCTTCTATCAGCTCTCTCCTCTGGAGTTGCTGTCAAAAAGAATTTGAATGTAGCATCCTTTAAAACAACGGTGCCTATATCTCTCCCATCCATAATGACATCAAAATTTTTAGCTATATCCTGCTGAAGCTTAACTAATTTTTCTCTTACTTCTTTTATGGAAGCATATGCTGATACGTTATTACTTATATTAGGAAGAGTAAGTTCATCGTTAACATCTACTCCATTTAATATAAGCCTATCATTTTCAAAGTGCATAGATAAATCATCCATTAAAGAGCATAATTCCTGTAAATTTTCAGCTTTAATATGATTTTCTAAAGCTTTTAATGTAACAGCTCTATACATAGAACCTGTGTTTATGTACATTAGGTTGAATTTTTCTCCTAATAATTTAGCTATAGTACTTTTGCCAGCACCAGCTGGTCCATCAATAGCAACTGACAAATTCATGTTTTTTCCGCCTTTCTATATTGCTTTTACACATAAACATTATATCATAAATATGATATAAGTTCTTTTTCTTTTATAATTTAATTTTTATTTTCCAACCTTATTTCCTGCTAAATATCCTGTTGAAAAAGCAATTTGTACGTTATATCCACCAGTAAAAGCATCCACATCCATAACTTCTCCAGCAAAATATAAGTTATCTATTATTTTTGATTGCATTGTAGAGGGGTCTATTTCCTTTATAGTAACGCCCCCTGCAGTGACTATAGCCTCGGCTATAGGACGTAATTTTTCCACATTAAATGTAAGATTTTGAATTAGATGTACTAATTGTTTTCTTTCAGTTTTTGTTATGGAATTTACTTTTTTGTTTTCATCTATTCCACTTAAACTTATTATTGTTGGAATAATCTTCTGAGGAAGCAGTTCATTAAGAGAGTTCCTAAAATCCTTATTTAGATTTTTGGAAAAATCCTTTTGAATTCTCTCATCCAGTTCTTTTTCATTAAGAGCAGGCTTAAGATTTATCTTAATTTTATACTGCTTATTTTCTTCAATATATCTGCTTCCCGTAAGAACTATAGGGCCCGATATTCCAAAATGAGTGAATAGCATCTCTCCAAAATTCTTATATACTAAATTTTTATCTTCAAAAATCTTTAGTTCAACATTTTTTAAGGAAAGTCCCTGTAATTCTTTCACAAATGACTCCTTAAGCTGAATAGGAACTAAGGAACCTTTAGTTTCTATGATTTTATGACCCATAAGCTTACTATACTTAAGTCCATCACCTGTGGAACCAGTTTGAGGGTAGGATACTCCACCAGTGCATATTATAAAATAATCAGCATAAAATTTTGTCTTATTATTTACTTCTACATATTGAATGTTGCAATTAGAATAATGTATACCTGTAACTTCACTGTTTAAATTTATTTTAACACCACTATCTATCAAGGCCTTTTGAAACGCATTTATTATGTCAGAAGATTTGTCGGATTTAGGAAACACTCTGTCTCCTCTCTCCACCTTTAGATCAACTCCTAAATCTTCTAAAAGGTTAATTGTATCTTTATTTGTAAAGGAGTAAAGTGCACTATATAAAAAATATGGATTTCCCGGTATATTCTCGAAAAAATCTCCTATATCTTTTGCATTTGTTACGTTACATCGTCCTTTACCTGTTATGTATAATTTCTTGCCTATCTTTTCATTTTTTTCTAGCAACATTACATCATGATTTTTTGAAGCTTCTAGTGCTGCCATCATTCCAGCAGGACCTGCTCCAATTACTATAACTTTGCTCATCTTAATTCAACTCCCATGATTACTTGTGTAACATATCTATAGTATAGCTTATGAAAGGTACTGTCAATAATTCGACTTACACATAAAAATGGAGCTTCATAAAGCGTTACTTCAAGTGACAGAAAAATACATCCGACATTTGAATTAGGCTTAATATAAGCTCCCATTAAATCCTTAAATTTGCCTTTAGATAGAATTTTTGTAGGAATAAACTTGATATTCCTCCCAAATAGATTCTAAGCTTGAATAAGTATTTGAAATCTTATCTTTTTCCCTAAGTCCCACTGCAATGATAAGTGCATTTATAACACTTAATGGAGCAACTAATGAATCTACAAAAGATGCCATATTACTTTGTGCTATTAGAGAATAGTCGGCTTGAGCTGCTAACGGAGATAGTAGACTATCTGTTATAGCCACTACTTTTGCATTTCTACTTTGAGCAAAAGTTAAAGCCTCTATGGTTCTCTTTGCATATCTGGGGAAACCGATCCCTATTACAAGATCACCTTCAGATACAGTGAACATTTGTTCAAATATATCACTGACACCATAATTAACAACCTTTACATTATCTAGAATTACATTTAAGTAAAATCCTAAAAAGTCTGATAATGCCGTAGAACTTCTAAGACCTATTATATAGATTCTCTTAGCTTTAAATATAAGCTCTACCACATCTTCAAAGGTTTTGTGATTAATTTTTTCAAGAGTTGATCTTATATTTTCCATGTCAGCTTTTAAAACACCTTTTAAAGCGTTTTCTTCAGTTATAAAATCATTTGATAGTTCAATTCTCTGAGCCGTGGTTAATTTGTTCTTTATAAGCTCTTGCAAAGCTTTTTGAAGTTTTGGATAACCAGAGAACCCTAATTCATTAGCAAATCTTACAACTGTGGATTCACTAACCCCAACACTTGTACCAAGTTTTGCTGCTGTCATAAAAGCAGCTTTATCGTAATGCTTTAATATGTATTCAGCAATTAATTTTTGACCTTTGCTTAGTCTTGGAAACTTAGTTTGAATATTTCTCATTAAATCTTGACTTGTATTTTCCATAAAAAATAGCTCCCTCTTTTCAACCAAAAGATGTTAGTATATTGCCTAAAATGCAATATTTATTTCATTTTAACATTTGTTAGGAATTTATTCAAGGTAGAAATTAGTTAATAAATATAATCACTGGCTTTATATAATTTTCTTTTCAACCACTATAAGTCTAGGCGCCACAGGGGATCTATTCAAAAAACTTTGTTCCATAACACCATATTTGGACTTATCTATGTTGCATAAAAACTTTTTTATTATTTCATATTCTTCGCGTCCTTTATCATGACCTATATAGCAAGCTATGGTAATAATTCCTCCCTCTCTTAATAAATCTAGCGAATCTATAATGGCTTTTAGTGAGGTGTCTCCTACTGTTGTTATGTTTTTATCTCCCCCTGGAAGAAAACCCAAATTAAACATAGCTGCATCAAGCTTTTCTGATTTTATATACTCCTTTAAGTTTGAATGAGAATCGTTAATAAGTATTACCTTATTACAATCATTGTCTTTTTTATAATTATCTATGCATTCCTTCTGAATATCAAAAGAATAAGTTTTTTCAAAAATTCCGTCTAAAAATTTCGTATCATTTCCATTACCAAGGGTAGCGTCTAAGGCAACTTCAAAATTTAAACTGTAATTTTTTATTATATCATGAGCAAGGCTGCTTATATCACCTACATATCTAAACATCTTTGTCCCTCCCTTTAAAGAGATTTTATATAATTTATTTCTTCACTAGTAAGGTGTCTCCACTTACCTTTTTCTAAATCTCCTAAATTAAGTTTTCCTAGGGCAACTCTTTTAAGAGTTAATACATCATGACCCAAGCTAGAGCACATTCTTCTAACCTGTCTATTCTTTCCCTCATGGATTACTATTTTAACTTTGGATGAGTCTTCTCCTTTATATATAACTTCGATATCACTTGGTGCAGTAACATATCCGCCTATGTCTACTCCTTTTTTAAATTTACTCATTTCTAAAGGAGTAAAAACACCTGATACCTTAGCGATATAAACTTTATCTATTATGCTTCTTGGATGAATTAAATTGTTATATATATCTCCATCATTAGTAAGGATTAAAAGCCCTGAACTGTCATAGTCTAATCTGCCTATAGGATAAATACGCTCCTTTACATCTACTAAATCAAGAATTGTCATTCTTCCCTTTTCATCCTTTACTGTAGTTACAAATCCTTCAGGTTTATTTAGCATTATATAAACCTTGTTTTTCTCTAAAGCTATACTTTTATCATCTACTAAAATAACATCTTTATCTATACTAACTTTTGTTCCTAGTTCTTTTATTGTAACACCGTTAACTTTAACTCTTCCTTCTAAAATTATTTCTTCACATTTTCTTCTAGAAGCTACTCCGCATTTTGCCATAACTTTTTGTAATCTTTCTTCCATAGAAATCACTCCAATATAAAAATAATTATTTTAAATTACTACTCCTTATATTATATGAAAAAATATATAAATTCAAATAAAACTATAAGATTACATTTTAAATTCTCAGCACATAATAATTATTCTGTAAACAAAAGTAATAAAATGATTTCCTTGGAAATATATGTATTAAATTTAACTGGATTTATATTAAATTTTAATTTGTGGACATACTACTTTAGACTTGTCTATAAAAAAAGTAGGGGTAATCCCCTACTTTAATTTTAGAGTCCACATCCGCATCCTCCGAATCCCCCAAAGAGAAGGAGAATGATGAGCCACAATGAGTTATTGCCACCAAATCCATCTGAACATCCATTATTATTGTTGCAACAATTGCAGTTATTCCAATTATTACATCCACAATTTGAATAAGGTGCCTGATAATTACAACAAGATTGAGGATAATACCCACATGGAGGAGCAGTAACAAATACACTACAACATCTATTCTTAGATTTACTCATAAAATACCTCCTTTTCATCTTAAGTATATAATATTATATTGCAACAGTTGGTTTTTTGTTACTATGTTAAATTAATAAAAACTCCACTACCTAAATATTTGATGTAACCTCCTTAAGTTAGACCTAAAAATCTAACTTAAGTCATGTCAGTTCAATTATTATAAGTAATGGAGTTTTTTAATTATTTATATATTATATTTCTCTAGTATAGTTCTTTAACCATTCTCTAGTTTCTTGGTCTAATTTAGAAGATAGTTTATCATATACTAATTTATGATATTCATTAAGCCATGTTTTCTCGCTGTCAGTCAATATTTCGGTGTCCATTGCATCTAAATCTATAGGACAGTATGTTATGGGTTCAAACTCCATGAATTTCCCATTGTCTGTTGTCATGAATTCTTTTACTACTAAAACATTTTCTGTTCTTATTCCATGTTTGCCTTCTTTATATATACCTGGTTCATTAGTTACTAACATGCCTTCTTCAAGTTTAACTGTATTAGGTACTGGACTGATACCATGAGGTCCTTCGTGAACACTTAAAAGGAAACCTACTCCATGTCCAGTTCCACACTTGTAATCTATACCATTATCCCACATAGGTTTACGTGCTAATATGTCTAAATTACTTCCAGTAGTTCCGTATAAAAATTTAGCCTGAGAAAGTCCTATATGACCTTTTAAAACTAATGTAAAGTCTCTTTTCTCTTCCTCTGATAGTGTTCCTAAGGATATAGTTCTAGTTATGTCAGTAGTACCATCAAAATACTGTCCGCCAGAGTCTATTAGATACATTCCTCTTGGCTCAAGAACTGCTTTATTTTCTTTTGTAGGTGCATAATGCATCATTGCAGCATTACCCTTGTATGCACTTATACTAGTAAAGCTTGGTTCTATAAATAGATCTTGTTCCTTTCTGAAATTCTCTAATTTATCTGCTACCGAAAGCTCATCCATGTACTCTTTGCCGATATTATCTTTGAGCCATTTCATGAATTTAACCATCGCTACGCCATCTTTTACTTGGCAGTTTTCATAGTTTTGTAATTCTACTTTATTCTTGATCGCCTTCATATCTGTTGTTAAATTTCTTTTTTCTAAGATATTATTGCTTTCATCTATAGAATTATAAATCCATACATTTGTTTTTGCAGGGTCTATTATAACAGTTTGATTTTTAATAGTTTTTACATCCTCTAAAACTTCATCGTAGTCCTTAACTATTATTCCATCCCTTAAAAGCTCATCTTCTATATCCTTATTTAATTTATTTTTATCTATATATAAGATATTGCTATCTTCTTTAATCATAAAATAGCTTATAACTACTGGATAATTTGAAACATCGTGAGCTCTAATGTTTAGTAACCATGCTATGTCATCTAAACATGATATTATATAAGAGCATGCCCCATCTTTTTTCATTTCTTCTCTTACTCTTTTTACTTTAGAAACCCTTGTCTCTCCAGCATATTTATCTTCTAAGACAAATACCTTACTAAATGGTTTATTTGGTCTATCTGCCCATATCTCTTCAATAAAATCCTCAGAAGGTACAATTTCCATGTTTTTATCTTTAAACTTACTTTGCATATCTTTAAATGCACTTACTGAAATTACTTTACTATTAAATGAAACCTTGCTTCCCTCTTTCAAAGTATCTTGCAACCATTCAACATGATTTTTTACACCTTGAAGTCCTAGCTTATGAAGATTTATTTCTGTTCCTTTTATTTGATTGGCAGCTTGTATATGATATCTACCATCAGCCCATAATTCTGAGCTTTTAGGTGTAACAACTACTGTTCCTGCTGATCCTGTAAATCCTGATATCCATTGTCTAGATTTAAAATACTCGCCAACATATTCACTTTGGTGATCATCACTACTTGGAATTATATAAGCGTCTATTGATTTTTCAATTAAGATTTCTCTTAATTTTGATATTCTGTCATTAATCATTGCTGTTCCCCCTTAAACTATTGATTTATTTTTATAGTACTATAATACACCTTCTAAATTCAATAGTAAAAGAAAAGGCCAGATTGAATAATTATATCAATCTGGCTTTTACCTATTCAGAATATATATATATTAAAAATATTTCTTCCTGATTTTCATATACTCTGGCCGTACCTTTAAGTTTATTCTCTTCTGAGACTTCTTCATTTATATTTATCTTATATGTTACAGTACTATCTTTTACAAATGGAAGTTTCTTTTCCTTTATACCCTTTGGAAGTTCTTCATTCATTAAAGGTGTTCTATATTCATATTTTTCCTTTGTATAATTGTATATCTTTTCTGTTTCTCTCCATCTTTCTGGACAATTCAAAACAACTATTATTATATCACTTGTTCCATTGTTTACAGAGGAAACTAGACATTTACCTGCATTACCTGTGTAACCTGTTTTTACTCCATTGGCACCTGGAATCTGCCAGAGAATTTTATTTATGTTTTGATAACTTCTAGAAAATCCTTTTTCATTTCCATCAACAGATTTAGTAGAGGTTATTTCATTAAAAAAAGGTTCTTCGTGAGCCTTTATTGTTGCCATTGCTAGATCATATGCACTAGAGTAATGCTTATTGCTGTCTAGCCCATGAGGTGATTCAAATGAGGAATCCATAAGTCCTATCTCTTTAGCATATTCATTCATGACCTTTACAAATTCATCAACAGAGCCACTTATTCCTTCAGCGATGGCTATAGCTGCATCATTTCCCGACTTATACATAAGTCCATAGAGTAGTTCCTTTAATTTTATCTTTTCTCCCTTCTTGTAGCCAACCTTAGAGCCTCTTATAGATGAGGCATTACCGCTTATCTCAAACTCTTCATCTAAGTTGCCATACTTTATGGCAACTAGGGAAGTTATGATTTTTGTAGTACTGGCCATAGGCATTATATTATGGGAGCCTTTATCATACAGAACTCTTTTGCTGTTTGCATCTACGGCAATAGCACTTCTAGCATCAACTTTAATATTTTTTATCTTTTTATCACTGTTGTCCTTTGGAGCAGCACCTAAAAAAAGTATATTAAATATAAGTAAAATGCTTATTATTTTTATAGCCTTTTTCATTTTTATCATCCTCTCATGAAATAACTCCATATTATTTTATCCACTTTTAAAATAATTATTTTTGTGGTTTATTTTACTATTCTTAAGTCAATACTAATATTAATGGAGGTACTTTTTTCATGGTTTGGTTATACATTGCAATACTAATTTTAATTTTATTTATACCAATACCCTTAAAATTAAAGGTTAATTATATCCGTAAAAAAATTCAAATATTTTTCTACAACAGAGAAATAAAGTTTAAAGAGCCTAAAGATGAGTCTAAAAAAGAAAAAAGAAAAGAAAAGAAAAAAATAAAGATTCATATAATCAAAGATTTCATAAATTTTTTAGATAAATCTTCTGTAAAGCTAAATATAAATCTAAAAATTCATATAGATATAGGAATTGAAGATGCAGCAAATTTAGCAATACTTTATGGTGTTTTAAGTTCACTTAATTATCCCCTATATAGATTAATATCTATAGTTTTTAATATACGGGATTTTAAGCTTAATATAACTCCATGTTTTAATAAAACAATTTTTTCATTTAAATCAGAGAGTATAATTTATGTAACTTTAGCAAAACTTATATACATAACATTAAGTGTTATTAAGTTTTATTATTTGCACAGAAAAGATTTTGAAAGGGAGGTGCAGCTAAGCAACGCTTAGCTATGTTTATGGAAAATCATCCAATAGAAAACTTAATGAAGTCTACCATGGAAAATATACGTGATATGATAGACGTAGATACAATAGTAGGTGAAGCTGTTCAAACAAAGGACGGTTCCACAACAATAATACCTATTTCAAAAGTTAGTTTTGGATTTGCATCAGGGGGGTCAGAATTCCCTTTGAAAGCTAATAGTCAACCTTCATGTAACAATCCATTTGGTGGTGGATCTGGAGCTGGTGTTTCAGTAAAACCAGTAGCATTTCTAGTAATTCATAATGAATCTGTAAGACTTCTTCCAGTAGATGCAGATAATACTTATGACAAAATTGTAGATACAATTCCTCAAATAATAGATATCTTTAAGGATACTTTCTGCAAAAATACAAACAATGAAGAGTAAAGATTATCTTTACTCTTCATCATTTGTATCTGCTAAAGCTATTTCTTTTTCTGATAATTCCTCTATAGTTGGAAGCTCCTTTAAATTCTCTAACTGAAACTGACGTAAAAATTCATCCGTAGTTCCATAAAGTATAGGTCTTCCAATTACTTCTTTTCTTCCACATTCTTTAATGAGATTTCGCTCTAATAATTTTTGAAGGGCACTTTCACTCTTTACGCCTCTTATCTCATCTATTTCTACCCTTGTTATAGGTTGCTTGTATGCAATTATCGCTAGAGATTCTATAGCAGCTTGAGATAAGGATTGCCTAGAATTAGTCTTTAATATCTTTTGAATATAATCACTGTTTTCTGGCTTCGTTACTAATTGATATGTATTATTTATACAAACCACCTTTATTCCTCTCTCTTCTTTACCATAGTCTATTCTCAGCTCTTCTAGTACTTCTTTAGTATATTTCTCTGAGCACTCCAAAATACTAGCTATATCTTTCACTTTCATAGGATCTCCACTAGCAAAAAGTAGCGATTCTATTATAGATATATATCTTTTTCTATCGTATACTTGTCTTATCTCACATTGGGACATTATGTCCATCTTGAACAACTCCTTCTATATATATCTTATCAAAATTAAGCGGTTGCACAACCGTTACTTCTTTTTCTTTCATAAGTTCTAAAACAGCTAAAAACATAACTATTACTTCCATTTTGCAACTGCATATGGATTCCAAATCAGAAAATTTTAGTTTTCTTTTTTTCATAAGGATATTTCTTACTTCAAGTAGCTTGTCTTCTAGCTTATACTTATCAATAGGAATTTGTTTTTCTATTACATTTGTCTTATTTATCTTGTCTACGTACCTATTCATAAGTTGGTTAAAAATATTGTATAATTCAAGCATTGTCAAATTTTTAAGAAGGTCTTTATTATCTTTAGGAAGGGTATCTTCAATTATTTCTGGCTTCTTGCAAAAAACATAACCTTCATCCCCTCTTCTTTCTAGCAATAGATTTGCAAGACTCTTATATTTCTTGTACTCTATAAGCTTTTCCATAAGAAACTTTCTTGGGTCTTCTTCCTCTTCTTCAATTTTTGGTTTAGGTAAAAGCATCTTTGACTTTATCTCTAAAAGCGTAGCTGCCATAACTATAAATTCTGAGGTAAGCTCTAGGTCCATCTCTTTCATAGTTTCCAAATATTCTATGTACTGATTTGTTACATCATAAATTTTAATATCATATATATTCATCTTATTTTTTTTGATAAGATGAAGCAATAAATCAAAGGGACCTTCAAAGTTTTGAAGCTTTATATTCAAATTTGGCACTGTTTCTTTTCACCTACTTTATCAACATTAAATCTCATAGATATAATATCAATTATATCATAAAGACGCAACAATGAGTCCCACCATAATAGCAGGACTCATCATTTTAAATTGCACCCTTTAAAAGATTTTTTATATTGTATTTCATGTTATCGAAGAAAGTTCCCTTCTTAACATCTCTATCACTGTATACTTTAACTTCTCCAATTAGATTTTCTCCTGAATAATATCTGCAGGTACCAATAATTTCTCCTTCTTTAAAGGATTTTTTGTTTTCATCTAATACTAATTGAGGAGTTATTTCTACTTCTTTTCCTTTTGATAATGTTACGCTTAAATCTTCAGCAGCTTTTGCTATGAAGAATTTATCTTTATATCTGTCTAAGAAAATCTTTTCTACTTCATCATCTTTTGATACTATTTTTTTGCTATAAAATTTTGAGAATCCATAGTTCATGAGCATACTAGCATCTCTATTTCTTATTTTATAGGTAGGTGCTCCCATAATTACTGCTAGAACTCTAACACCGTCTCTAACTGATGTAGCTGATATACAGTATTTAGCTTCTTCTGTATAACCTGTTTTTAGACCGTCACATCCTTTAAAGAATCTAACAAGTTTATTATGGTTTACAAGCTCTATAGGACTCTTTCTGCCTTCTGATATTGTCTCCATATATGTACCAGTATATTTTAATATAGTAGGATGTTTTAAAAGCTCTTTTGACATTATAGCTATGTCATTTGCAGTTGACATATGTCCCTCTGCAGGAAGCCCATTACAGTTTTTGAATGTTGTATCATTCATTCCAAGCTCCTTAGCTCTATTGTTCATCATAACAACGAAGCCTTCCTCGCTGCCACCTAAATATTCCGCTAAAGCAACCGCTGCATCATTTCCTGATGCAATACCAACACCTTTTAATAGTTCCTCTACAGTTCTAATTTCACCAGTATCTAGAAGCATTGTGCTTCCACCCATTTTTTTTGCATTTTCACTACAGGTAACTTTGTCAGAAAGCTTAATTTTTCCGCTATCAATAGCCTCCATAGTTAAAAGCATTGTCATGACTTTTGTAACAGATGCAGGAGCGAACTTTTCTTTGGAGTTTTTTTCATAAAGAACCTCCCCGCTTGTAGGCTCTAAAAGTATAGCAGATTTAGCCTCTACATCTAGTCCTTTACTCTCTTCTGCTTTGGCTATAACCTTTCCAGCTGATCCTATAATAGAAAAAGATAATATTCCAGCTAGCATAGATGATATTATTTTTTTATTTTTTGTATTCATACATACCCTCCTTTCAAATATATCTTTTCCCATTTCATTTAAATTATCACTAAAAAATAAAAATCCTGACAGAATAGTATTATATTCTATCAGGATTTTTTATTTTTATT
>JALEZF010000084.1 GCA_022773025.1 Clostridium sp.
GTTCCTCTGCCCTCTCTAAACTTAAAACTATGTCACCTAAAACTAAAAGTTCACCATCTAAATCTTCTGCCTTAAATTCATATCCTCTATATACGTCTTTAAAAACTTTTCCCTTAGGATAGTCAAGCATAGGAAAGGATAACACATCTGTTACCCTGTCTATGCCTCTTTGTTCTTTATTTATTTCATGAATCCCTTCATTGTCTACAAACAATAAGCTCACTTCATAAGGAACTTTTACTTCTTCCTCTCTTAAAGCAAAATCTGTAATCTCAGAAATTTTTTCTTTAAATTCTTCTGACACTTCTACTTTCTCTTGTTCATTATCTATAAAGATCATAATTATTCTCCTTGTTTCTTTAGTCCTATTGTATGGTCTGTAGGATACTCTATTCTTTGATGGTAAATTCCATTAAGCGATGTAAGGAAAGATTCTCTTATTCTGTCCAAATCTTTTAAGGTCAAATCACAGTCATCTAGCTGTCCAGTATTTAATTTGTCCTTTATTATGTTGTTTACCATCTCTTCAATTTTACCTTTAGTAGGGTCTGAAATAGACCTTACAGCAGCCTCAACTCCATCAGCTAGCATTATAATACCACTTTCCTTAAATTGTGGTATAGGTCCTAGATATCTAAAATCCTCTTCTTTTATTTCTTCAGGATTCTCTGCATTATTCTTTGCGGTATAGTAAAAATATTTCACCAAAGTAGTTCCATGGTGCTGCTGTATAACATCCTGTATAACCTTTGGAAGATTATTTTCCTTTGCCATATCAAGACCATCTTTGACGTGGGATGTTATTATTAACGTACTCAAATTAGGGCTTATCTTATCATGAGGATTTTCTTTCCCTGTTTGATTTTCTTTAAAGAAATAAGGTCTTTTAGTCTTTCCAACATCATGATAATAAGCTGCTATTCTAGCAAGCACTGGATTACCTCCTACAGCTTCTGTAGCTAGTTCTGCTAAGTTCGCTACAAGTACACTGTGATGATAAGTTCCTGGCGCTTCCATTAAAAGCTTTCTCATTAAAGGATTATTAGGGTTAGAGAGCTCTAAAAGCTTTATAACCGTAACTATATCAAACATACTCTCAAATAAAGGCAAGAATCCTATAGTTAAAATTGCAGCAAGAACACTTCCTATACCAGCATAACCAGTCTTTTTGATTACATCTAATATATTGTTTGATATAAGAGTTCCCATGGAGAAGGTTATTATCATATTGAAAGCCGCAATATATATTGAGGAATATAATATATCATTTCTCTGTTGAACCCTCTTCAGAATCGTAGAACCAACTATAGTGCTCACAAGGGCTATTATAGTTATTTCAACATTAAAGTCCACTACAGGGCTTATAAGAAGTATATTTAGTGCACTTATAACTATTGACACCTTATAGTCTAGCAATATGGAGAGCAATAAGGGTCCACATGCAAAGGGAATTAAAAATGGCGATACAAAGTTCATAACTCTCGATATCACTACCATGGATACTGTGATGACACTTATAAGTATGAGTTTTCTATTGTCATCATAGATATTTTCTTTATGATATTTGTATAGGTACATCCATTGAAGATATAGACTCATCATGGCAACCATACCTATTACAAGGTATATATACCAAGCAGTACCTACGGAATCATCTAGTACACCTAAATCCATAAGGATTTGTATTTGCTCTTCTGTTGCCGGCTCTCCCTCTTTTACAACGATTTGATTCTTTTGTATCATTTCAGGGGTAACATTCTTTACAGCCTGCTTTTTCATCTCTTCTGTCTTCTCTTTATCATAAAATAAATTAGGTTTTATTTGAGATTCTCCTATGGTATAGGCTAACTTCTTAGAATCAGAAGACATATTAGACTTTTCCACAGCCGATAAAAATACTTCTTGAGCTTTTTTTATGTCTTCTGTATTATTTTCTTTTATACTCCCTTCATAAACCTGATTCATTCCATCTAAAATTTGATTTTCCATAGAAGTCAAATCATCTTTAGGCAGTTTCAAAAGATATTCAAAGCTATCATTCTTTAGAGTTATAGGACTCTCTTCTTTTAATCTAGAAAGCTTTTCCTTATCTTCTATAGTCATATCTCTATAAATATTAATTTTAGCAAACAAAGTTTTTATATTTTCCAATAAAGCCTTCTTCACATCAGTTTTCTCTGTATACTGATTTGGTACATTTTCTTCAGCTTGTTTTTCTTTTGCCTTAGTTGCTATATTATTTATCACTTCTCTGTTGGCTTTTATGTTATATTTAGCTATTTCTCCAACAGATATGTTTATCTTTTTTGCTATTTGAGAAGTCATAAGAACTACATAGCAAAGCATAAATGTTACTATAAATATCAATGGTTTCTTATACCTTCCAAAAAAACCGTCATCTCTTTCTGTTTCCATCTTTCATCACCCACTCGTTTTTAATACGAAATACTTGCTTTTCTAATGTGTAGCAATATCCTGTTCTACTATAAAGACAGTTCTTATATTTACATTGGTGTCATTAATTTCTTTATCTATTATTCTGTCTGCTATCACTGAACTTTTATCAAGGTTTTTCATAAGCTCTTCCTCCATTTTTTTAACTTCATCTGCTACTACATCATCTACATTTCTTTCAAAAGCTTCTTCCTTAACTTCATAGTATATAGTGTTATTAAAAATTTTTCCACTCTCTTCTATTTTATCATATTTTGAATATTTCACATCACATTTTTTCAAATATAATTTTTTACCCAAAATATTTAAATATATATCCTTATCTTGATTTCCAGTCCTCACATTATTTATTCCTTTTATCTTAACGTTTTTAGAATCTTCATAGAAAGTTTTAGCTATTACTGTACCTTCTGCAGGTGTTTCGTAGGTGAATCCTTCTTTTCCTTGAATTCCTTGTATAAGTACTTGACCTTTCTTTACTATATCTCCCTTTGATATAACAGCACTTCCTGAAGTGGTGTAAAATCTAACTATTTGACCATCACATTTAGCAATTACATCTCCATTGTTCTCTGGTGCTTTTATAGATGGCGGATTTTGCTTTTCTTCGATTTTAATTCTCAAAGTTCCGCCCTCTATTCGAGCTCTAGCCCACATTATTCTGTCATCATCTTTTTTTAGTTCATCTTCCAAATCATATATATTTACCGATGATTTTTTTATCCCCGGCTTTATTCCATAAGTTAAAAGCTGCTGTCTTATTTCATAAGGGGACAAAACCTTAGTTTCATCTATATTTATATTCCATATATAAAGAGATAAATAGTATATAAGAAATATAAATATAGCTATGCCACTTATCAATAATCCGCTATTTTTCACTTTTGATAGTATTCTAAGAATACCACTAGCTCTTAAAACCTTGACCTTGCATTTTTTTATTTTCCCTATTTCCTTCACATTTGATAAACTTCTTATATTTATGTCTAAGTCAAGGGTTGTTATGTTGATTCTTTTTAAATTTTTTATGTCTATGCCTTGAGCCCACATAGCATTTACAACACTTTCAGGATGCATACCTTGAATCTCTATGGTTATAGTTCCATTTTTTATACTATCTCTAATTTTCATTGCTAAAATACCCTACAGATTCTAAGATGCCACCTATAGTCAAGGTATTTCCCCCTATGAACAGCACTTTAAAATCCCTTCCCTTTAATGTTATGGACCCTAATTTAGAATTAACTACAACCATATTTTCATCAAATGCTATAAGACCTTTATGATTTTCTATAACTATTTGATAATTCCCATCTATTATAATCTTAGGTATGTCTAGGGCTACCTCTAAAGGTATGCCTAATGTATCAGCCACAGCTTCTCTCGTTCTATTTAATTTACCATCCATACTCTCACCTCATAATTTTAAAGTTTGCATAAATATCTTCATATTATCTTATGAGGAGATTTTCCTATAAATGCTTATGAAAAGAAGAGTAATTATTATTTTTTGGACAAGTCAAAAGACTCACCTTTCGGTGAGTCCTTTATTTATTATTCAAGTAATTTTTTACTATTGAACTTACAAGCCTGCCATCGGCGCGACCTACTATTTTCGGTCTTACTTCTGCCATAACTCTGCCCATGTCTTTCATGCTACTTGCGCCCAAATTATCAGCTACATCTATAACAATTTCTTTAATTTCTTCTTCACTTAACTGCTGAGGAAGGTATTCTTTTAAAATTTCTATTTCAGCCTTTGCACTCTCCACAAGATCTTCTCTGTTTCCCTTTTGGAATTCAAGTATAGCCTCATTTCTTTGCTTAACTTCTTTTGCTAAAATCTCTATAACCTGCTCATCCTCAAGCTTAATACCATCAGTCTTTTCAACTAAAAGTATTGCAGACTTCGCCAAGCTAATTGTAGAAGATCTAAATTTGTCTTTAGATTTCATCGCTTGTTTCCAGTCTTCTTGAAGTCTTTCTTTTATGGGCATATTTTTACCTTCTTTCAAAACTCTTACTTAAACTTTCTCTTTCTAGCAGCTTCTGACTTCTTCTTTTTCTTAACGCTTGGCTTTTCATAATGCTCTCTCTTTCTAACCTCTGAAAGAACACCAGCTCTAGCGCACTTTCTCTTAAATCTTCTTAACGCACTATCAAGTGATTCGTTTTCTCCAACTTTTATTTCTGACATCTAATATCCCTCCCTCCGCTAGCACATTATTACATTATAATTAAGTAAACTAAAGTAGCTAACGCTAATAGCACACGCTTAATTATACAATAAGCTATTCTTCACTGTCAACAATTTCATTTATATATTTTTTAGCCTGGAGGCCAAGCAAGGTTTCTTCCACCTAATAAATGAAAATGAAGATGATCTACAGTCTGTCCTCCGTGTTCTCCACAGTTGCTAACCACTCTATAGCCATCCTTATCTATACCTTGTTCTACTGTTATTTTATTAATAACTTCAAAGATATGTGCTATTATATGGCTATTTTCATGATTTATTTCATTAATATTTCTTATGTGGCACTTTGGAATAATTAAGATATGAAAGGGTGCTTCTGGATTTATATCTTTAAAAGCAAAAACAATATCATCTTCATAAACTTTTTGAGATGGAATCTCCCCCTTTATTATTTTACAAAAAATACAGTTTTCCATGATTTCACCTCCTTCAATGTGCTTATACAAAAGTATAGCTCTATAAAATTTCCCCAATAAAATTATCTTTAGAAATTTCTTTTATATATACTTTTTTTATCTGACCAATTAGATCTTCATTGCTTTCACAAATGGTTTTTATATAATTTGGTGTATATCCAGTGTATACTCTTTCCTCTCCAGAGACTTTTTCTTCAAACAATACCTCTAGAGTTTTTCCAATCATTTCTTTCATGAAAGCTTCTTCATTCTTTTCATTAAGCTCGATAAGTTTTTTGCTTCTTTCTTCTTTTATTGTACCATGAATTTGGTCTTTCATAGTAGCTGCTTTTGTACCTTTTCTTGGACTATATTTGAATATATGCATTTTTGTAAGACTTATATCTTTTAAAAACTCATATGTTTCTTCGAATTCCTCTTCCGTTTCCCCAGGAAAACCTACAATGATATCTGTAGTTATAGATACATCTTTTATAGCACCTCTAAGCATATCTACTATTTCTTTGTAATCTTCTTTCGAATATCTTCTATTCATTCTCTTCAAAGTATCATTGCTTCCACTTTGAAGGGATAAGTGAAAATGAGGACATAATTTTTGGAGTTTTACAAGCCTATCTTTTATATCCTCAGTAAAGAAAGTTGGATCTATTGAACCTATTCTAACTCTCTCTATACCATCAATCTCTTCAATTTCTTCTAAAAGATCTATAAGTGTCACCTTATCCTCTAGATCTACCCCATAAGATGCCGTGTGTATTCCAGATAAGATTATCTCTTTAAATCCATGCTTTGCAAGATTCTTAACTTCTTCTATGACTGTTTCAGGTTTTTTGCTACATACAGCCCCTCTTGCATAAGGAATAAGGCAATAACTACAAAATCTATTGCATCCATCTTGAATCTTTAGAAAAGCTCTAGTTTTGTCTTGGTAATCTTCTATCTTAAGCTCTTCAAAAACTTTATTTTTCAGTATATTTTCTGTGACATTTACAACCTTACTCTTTTCTGATTTTGCTCTATTAACCCAATATACTATGTCACCCTTATTTCTAGTTCCAAGGACAACATCTACGCCTTCTATAGCAGATACTTCATCTGGTGCTATCTGAGAATAGCATCCAACTACTGCAATTATTGCTTCTTCGTTAAGCCTTCTTGTTCTACCTATTATCTGGCGAGACTTCTTATCTCCCATATTTGTAACTGTACATGTATTTATAACATAAACATCCGCTTTCTCGGAGAAATCTACAACTTCATAGCCTTCTTTTATAAATTTCTCTGCCATTGCTTCTGATTCATAAACGTTAACTCTACATCCCAAAGTTGAAAAAGCTACTTTCATTATATGACACCTCCTACATCCCCTAATTCATATTGAAGAATAGCTGTACATACAAAGCCTGCACTTTCAGTCCTTAGAATTCTAGGTCCTAATGTGACTATATGTGCTCCCATATCTTTAAGCTTTGATATCTCATCTTCTTCAAACCCACCTTCAGGTCCTATGACTATAGCAATATCTGTTATAGAATCTATCTTTAGGTCCTTTACCATATTTTTAATTCCATATCCCTCCGCGTTTTCATAGGGAACTACTATGAGATCCATAGAGTTCATTTTCTCCATCATAGCTTCAAAGGATATAGGAGTGTTTATGGCTGGTATTAAGGTCCTCTTGCTTTGCTTTGAAGCCTCTAAAGCTATCCTTTGCCATCTGTCCACCTTTTTAAATTCACCTTCATTTTTTACAACTACTCTTTCTGTTATCACAGGAGTTATAGATGAAATACCAAGTTCAGTGCCCTTTTGAACTATTAAATCCATCTTTGTAGATTTAGGTAGACCTTGGTACAGATGAATTCTTATAGGACTTTCATTACTTATGTCTATCTTCTCTATGATAGAGGCCTGAACTTCTTTTTTGCTTATGTCCTCTATACGAGCCAAATATTCCTGTCCATTAAGATTATTGATTATGATTTCATCCCCAACTTGCAATCTTAATACTTTATAAATATGTTTTACATCATCGCCCTCTATTACGGCTTTATCTCCATCTATAAGATTGTTTGAAACGAAAAACTTATGCATTACTATTCTCCTTTAAGCTTCTGCAATTACACAAAGCCATTCGCCTTGTTCTTTAACTTCTTTTATCTTAAATCCCTTTTCTTTAAGCTTTGTTTCAACAAGATCTCTTCTCTCTCTTATTATTCCTGAAGTTATGAAAAGTCCTCCTGGCACCAAGAAATTCTTAACATCTTCCGCAAGGACTACTATTATTTCTGCAATTATATTTGCAACTACTAAATCAGCTTTTCCTGTAACAACATCCATAAGGTTTCCATAAATAATTTCTATGTTGTTTAAATCATTAAAGCTTACATTTTCCTTTGCAGAATCTACAGCTACAGGATCTAAATCAACTCCTATTACCTTTTTTGCACCAAGTTTAGCTGCTGCTATAGCTAGTATCCCTGATCCAGTTCCTATATCAAAAACAGTTGTATCCTCTTTGACATTTTCCTCTAAAGCCTCTACACACATTCTTGTAGTTTCGTGAGTTCCTGTTCCAAAAGCCATTCCTGGGTCAAGCTCTATGACCATTTCTCCATTAGCTTCATATTCTTCCCATATAGGCTTTACAACTATGTTTTCACCTATCTTTGTAGGCTTATAATACTTCTTCCAATTGTTTGCCCAATCTTCTTCATTTACCTTTATGTGTTCTACAGTGCCTTCTCCAATATCTATGCCCATATTCTTAATTTCTATAAGCTTAGATTTTATGTATTCTATAATCTCCTCCATATTGTCTTCTACTGAAAAATATCCTTTTACCATAGCAGCCTTTCCGCCATGCTCTAATATATTTATATCAGCAAAATCCCATGTAAGTGGTCCTTGTTCTCTTTCTAATATATCTCTAGGGTCCTCTATGGCAACACCTTTTACATCTAGTCCATAAAAAATCCCCTGCACCATTTCTAATGCATCAGGTTTTGTCACAACTTTAACTTCTATCCAAGTTCCGTTCACTAATATCATCCCTTCTAAAGTTATCTTAAACATTGTTAGTTTCTAATTTACTTATATATTTTATACCTTATCTTAAAATATGTCCATAATACTATTATTTAACCACTAGTACTTATTTTTCTTTCCCTAAA
Source organism: Clostridium sp. (assembly GCA_022773025.1). Lineage (GTDB taxonomy): Bacteria > Bacillota > Clostridia > Clostridiales > Clostridiaceae > Clostridium_X. The sequence goes on from JALEZF010000084.1 coordinate 8,301, forward strand.
ATAATAGACCTTCAGCCTTTTCTTAAGGTTGAAAGTCTATCTCATTTTAGTGCTATCTTTTGAATTTGCTAAAGAAGCCTTTCTCATGTTCTGATTTATGTTCTCCACTTGCCTCTAAAAACATTTCAAGCGCTTCTTTCTGTTTATCGTTTAATTTCTTTGGAACCTCAACTACAACATCTACATACTGATCTCCCCTAGCAGAACTATTTATCTTAGGCACACCTTTTCCCTTAAGTCTAAATCTAGTCCCAGGCTGAGTTCCAGCTGGCACTGTATAAGTTACATCACCATCTACAGTAGGAACCTTTATCTCTGTTCCAAGAGCCGCTTTAATCATGGATATGTGAGTGTCTAGATAAATGTCATTGCCTCTTCTCTTAAAGTACTTATGAGATGCTACATTTAGTCTTACATAAAGATCTCCTGCTGGACCACCTTGTCTGCCATGGTCTCCTTGACCTCTTAGAGGTATTACATTTCCAGTATCTACTCCAGCTGGCACGTTTATAGTTATACTCTTTCTCTTATTCTCTTTTCCACTGCCGTGACAATGAGGACATGGATCTGATATTATCTTTCCCTTTCCTCCACACTTATCACAAGTGGAAACTGTTGCAAATACTCCTAGTGGAGTCTGCCTTTGAACTCTAACTTGACCTGTTCCATGACACTTGTCACAAGTTACTGGAGATGTACCTGGCTTTGCTCCAGTTCCATGACACTTGTCACAGTCTTCTTCTCTATTTATGGTTATTTCTTTAGTTGTTCCAAACACAGCTTCTTCAAAGGTTAAGTTTAAAGTGTACTCAAGATCGTCTCCCCTTACAGGACCATTCTTACGTCTTGAATTTCCTCCAAAACCGCCACCAAAGATATCTCCAAAGCCACCAAAGATATCCCCTAAGTCGCTAAAATCAAATCCGCCAGCTCCGCCTCCAAAGCCCGCTCCATCAAAGTCAGCAGTCCCAAACTGATCGTATCTAGCCTTTTTCTCTGGATCGCTAAGAACTTGGTAAGCTTCATTTACTTCTTTAAACCTTTCTTCAGCTTCCTTATTTCCTTGATTCTTATCAGGATGATATTTGATTGCTAATTTTCTAAATGCACTTTTTATTTCACTTTCACTGGCACCCTTTTGAAGGCCCAGAACTTCATAATAATCCTTCTTTGCCATGGATTTACACCGCCTATAACTACTATTTTCATTACTTATTATCTATTACAACTCAAATATAGGGGAAGACCGCTTTTGGCTTCCCCTATATATTATACCATCAGTTAATGAAATTGCTATTATTTATCGTCATCAACCTTAAAATCTGCATCTACTACATTGTCATCGTGAGAAGCTCCTGCTCCTGGATTTCCACCCATATCTTGAGCAGCTCCTTGATTCGCTTGTTGTTCTTGATATAATTTTGATGAAATAGCGTAGAATTCTTGAGTTAATTCTTCAGTAGCCTTTTTAATAGCTTCTAAATCTTCGCCTTCTTTTATTTTCTTTAATGCTTCTAATTTAGATTCTACCTTTGCTTTATCTTCTGCTGAAACCTTATCTCCTAATTCATTTAAAGTCTTTTCAGTTTGATAAACTAATTGGTCTGCATTGTTCTTTACTTCTATAGATTCTTTTCTCTTCTTATCTTCTTCTGCAAATCTCTCTGCTTCCTTAACAGCCTTATCTATTTCGTCATCAGAAAGGTTAGTTGATGCAGTAATTGTTATATTAGCTTCTTTTCCTGTTCCCTTATCTTTTGCTGATACATTTACTATACCATTAGCATCTATATCGAATGTTACTTCTATTTGAGGAATTCCTCTTGGGGCTGGAGCTATTCCTGATAAAGTAAATCTTCCTAAAGTCTTGTTGTCTGCAGCCATTTGTCTCTCACCTTGAACTACATTGATTTCAACAGATGTCTGTCCGTCAGCAGCTGTAGAGAACACTTGGCTCTTTCTTGTTGGTATTGTTGTATTTCTTTGAATAAGTGGTGTAGCAACTCCACCTAAAGTTTCAATTCCTAAAGTTAATGGAGTAACGTCTAATAATAATACGTCTTTTACATCTCCTGTTAATACTCCAGCTTGTATTGCAGCTCCTATAGCAACACATTCATCTGGGTTTACTCCCTTTGAAGGTTCTTTTCCTGTAAAGTTCTTAACTGCTTCTTGAACTGCTGGTATTCTTGTAGATCCTCCAACTAATACTATCTTATCTATATCACTTAATGAAAGATCAGCATCGGCTAAAGACTTTCTCATTGGCTCTATAGTTCTTTGAACTAAATCATGAGTTAATTCATTGAATTTTGCTCTAGTAAGGTTCATGTCTATATGCTTTGGACCAGTTGCATCTGCAGTTATGAATGGAAGATTTATATTTGTTTGAGTTGATGAAGAAAGCTCTATCTTAGCTTTTTCAGCAGCTTCTTTTAATCTTTGTAATGCCATCTTGTCATTTCTTAAATCTATTCCATATTCAGCTTTGAATGTTTCAGCAATGTAGTTCATTACAGCTTCATCAAAGTCATCTCCACCTAGTTTTGTATCTCCGTTAGTTGCCTTAACTTCGAAAACTCCATCTCCAAGCTCTAGTATAGATACGTCGAAAGTTCCACCACCTAGGTCATATACTAATATCTTGTGGTTTGTATCTACCTTATCCATTCCATAAGCAAGTGATGCTGCTGTTGGTTCGTTTATTATTCTTAAAACTTCAAGACCTGCTATCTTTCCAGCGTCTTTAGTTGCTTGTCTTTGGCTATCATTAAAATATGCTGGAACAGTTATAACAGCTTGATTTACTGGCTCTCCTAAATAAGCCTCTGCATCCTTTTTTATCTTTTGAAGTACCATTGCTGATATTTCTTGAGGAGTATATTCTTTATCATCTATTTTAACCTTATGGTTAGTTCCCATATGTCTCTTTATTGACATTATTGTCTTTTCTGGATTTGTTATTGCTTGTCTTTTTGCAACCTGTCCTACTAGTCTTTCTCCATTAGCTTGGAAAGAAACAACGGATGGGGTTGTTCTTGCTCCCTCTGAGTTTGCTATAACTACTGGTTCTCCACCTTCCATAACAGCTACACATGAATTTGTTGTTCCTAAGTCAATTCCTATTACTTTTCCCATTTTTTATTTCCTCCTTATACTTTCCTTTGATTAGTTTGCTACTTTTACCATACTATATCTTAAAACTTTATCTCCTCTTTTATATCCCTTTTGGAATACTTCCACTATAACATTAGCATCTAAACTTTCGTCCTGTACATGCATTACAGCATTGTGGAAATTAGGATCAAAGTTGCCGTCTGCGGCTATTTCTTCTACATTTAATTTATTTAAAGAGTCATTAAATGACTTCATAGTCATCTCTACACCCTTTTTGATGTCATCAGCACTGCCTTCTATAGCAATAGCTCTTTCCAAGTTATCTATTACAGGCAATATTTCCTTTAATACATCTTCACAAGCGTCGGTATATATTCCTTCTTTTTCTTTTGATGTTCTTTTTCTATAATTTTCATATTCAGCTGTGATTCTTAACAACCTATCTTTTAAGGTATCAACTTCCTTTTGAAGTTTATCTTTGCTATTCCTTAATATGACTAACTCCTCCTTAAGGGTATCAAACTCACTATTTTCAGTTTGTTCTATGCCCTCTTCAACATCAATTTTTGTAGTTTCTTCTGGAACATTTTCCTCAAGATTTTCTTTTAAATTTTCATCTAAATCTTCAGGAGAAGAATTTTTCTTATTTTCCTCCATAGTAACACCTCATTCTATTAATAATCAGTATTAAATCTTAGCACTTCATTTAGCTCATTCATGACTTTTGACATTATGGATGTAACCTTGGAGTAAGGTATCCTTGTTGGTCCTATAAGAGCAATAGAGCCAAGAGATTTATCTCCTATCTTGTAAGATGCCGAAATAATACTACAGTCTTTCGCCTCTGGCAAGAAGTTTTCTTTTCCTATCCTTATAGATATTCCTTGTTCATCTGTAAGCAAGTTTTTAATGTACTCCTTGCTATTAACTAGTGATAGAAACTCCCTCGCCCTATCTACGTCATTATATTCAGGATAGTTAAACATATTTGTTGCACCTTCCATATATACGTCGGTATCGGAATTTTCTTTTAAAATATCATACAACGCTGGAACTATAGCATTAAATATCTCATCATATCCATGCAAATCACTTTTAATTTTGTTAATTACCTCTAAATTAATTTGCTCAATTGTAAGATTTTTAATTCTTTCATTTAGGGCAGCAGTAAGTTTATAGAGAACCTCACCACTTGGAACAGTTCGAACTCTTATCATGCTGTTTTTTATTATTGAATCATCAGTTACAACTACCAGCAAAATCAAATTATCATCAATTCTTATAAGTTGAAGTGACTTTACATAACTTTTCTTTACTGAAGGTGTAGCAAGTACGCAAGTAAGCTTTGTAAGTTCTGATAACAATCCCATAGCTTGCTTTAAAGTCTTATCAACTTCAAATAAAGCCCTGTCTAACAGATATCCTTTTATGAGATTTTCCTCTTCAAGAGTAACAGGCTCATCTTGCATAAGTTTATCTACATAAAGCCTATATCCTCTATCTGATGGCTTTCTTCCTGAGGAGGTGTGAATTTGTTCAAGATATCCCATCTCTTCTAAATCAGCCATTTCATTTCTTACAGTTGCTGAACTTATTCCTAAATCATATTTTTTTGCAATAGTTCTGGAACCAACTGGTTCCCCAGTATTGATGTAGTCACTAATAATAGCTTGAAGAATTTTTATTTTTCTATCATCAATATCCATGAGATCACCCCACTTATTAGCACTCACTCTTATCGAGTGCTAATGACTACGATTTAAAGATATCATTTAGGCTTTTTTTTGTCAATATCACCCTTGGCTATTCTTTTTAATATTACGGGGTTTTATCGACAATATTTCATATTCTCTCGAGTTTTCTTCTTTTTTCTCTGTATACCTATGATTTTTATTCTCAGGATATTTTTTTGCCTTAAAGTATAAAATCCTTCATTACATAATTAGAAACTTCTATACCATGGCATGTTAATCTTAGTTTTTTATCTTCTTCTATGAGAAGTTTATTTTTTATATGAAGGTCTATAACCTCTCCATATACTTCGTGAATATCCCTTTTGAATCTTTCCTTAAACTCTTCCTCGTTTATTCCATCTATCTTTCTAAGACCCATAAACATAAATTCTTCCATATCATCATTTATTGAGTTTTCAAAGACCTCTTCTATAGCATTCCCATTTTCCTTCATAAGTTTTATATATTTATTTATAGAAGTGTAATTGCTTATTCTTTTTTCATCTATATAAGAATGAGCTCCAGAACCAACTCCAATGTACTCATCAAGACTCCAATACACAATATTATGTTTGCATTCCTGTCTAGGCTTTGAAAAATTAGATATTTCATATTGATGGTATCCATTTTGCTTCAAAATCTCTAAAACCCTTAGATACATCTCTCTCTCTAAGTCTTCATCAGGAAGATTTAGATTTCCATCATTGAAAAGTTTATAAAACGCAGTCTCTTCTTCTACTATAAGACTATAACAAGATATATGTTCCGGTGCTAAATTTATTATTTCCTTTAAAGTCTCATCTAAATCTTCTAAGGTTTGATTTGGAAGGGCAAACATCAAGTCTACATTTATATTATTAAAGCCCAGCTTTCTAGCTAGCATAAAATTTTCTTTAAATTCCCCATAGCTGTGAATTCTTCCTATTTCCTTCAGTAATCTATCTTGCACAGCCTGAAGTCCAATACTCAGCCTGTTCACTCCCATATCTTTTAAAACCTTAAGTTTTTCCTCATTTAAAGTGCCAGGATTACATTCCACTGTGAATTCTCCACCAGTCTTTAAATTGATTTTTTTAATTATGTCTCCAAGTTTAATTAATTCCTTTAAATTTAAATGGGTGGGAGTACCGCCACCTATAAATATAGTATTTATAGCAGTATCTCCCACCCTTAAATCCACTTCTTTTTCTAATGAGTTTAAATAATCATCTATTAAGGTTTCTTTTCCACTGAAGGAAGGAAAATCACAGTAAAAGCACTTTTGTTTACAAAATGGTATGTGAACGTATAGTGATTTACCTTTCATGATATTCCTCCATATTAATCGACTTTCAGCACAGACATGAATGCCTCTTGAGGCACTTCTACCGAACCTACCTGTCTCATTCTCTTCTTTCCTTCTTTTTGCTTTTCTAAAAGCTTTTTCTTTCTGCTTATATCTCCACCATAGCATTTAGCAAGTACGTCTTTTCTCATAGCCTTTACGGTTTCTCTTGCTATGATTTTAGAACCAACTGCCGCCTGGATAGGAATCTCAAATAACTGCCTTGGAATTATTTCCTTAAGCTTTTCTGCAATTCCTCTTCCTCTATGATATGCTCTCTCTTCTGGAACTATCATAGATAAAGCATCCACTATATCTCCATTTAGGAGTATATCTAGCTTTACAAGCTTTGTTTCCTTGTATCCCTTAAGCTCATAATCTAAAGATGCATAACCTCTTGTTCTAGACTTTAAGGCGTCAAAGAAATCGTATATGATTTCATTTAGAGGTATTTCATAATTAAGGACAGCTCTTGTTGTCTCAAGATACTGCATATCTATGTATGTGCCTCTCTTGTTTTGGCAAAGCTCCATTACTGCACCAACATAATCTGTAGGAGTTATTATTGATGCCTTTACTATAGGCTCCTCCATATAAGATATTTCAGATGGCTCTGGAAGATTTGCTGGATTAGTTATATCAAATACATTGCCGTCTGTCTTTGCAACTTTGTATATAACAGATGGTGCTGTTGTTATGATATCTAAATTAAATTCTCTTTCTACTCTCTCTTGGATTATCTCCATATGAAGAAGTCCTAAAAATCCACATCTGAAACCAAACCCTAAAGCCAATGATGTTTCTGGCTCAAAGGATAAGGCTGCATCGTTTATTTGTAGCTTTTCTAAAGCTTCCTTTAATTCTCCATACTTAGCTCCATCAACTGGATAGATACCACTGTATACCATAGGGATAGCTGGTCTATATCCTTCTAGAGCTTCTGTTGCTGGTCTTTTAGCTTCTGTTACAGTGTCACCTACTCTTGCATCTCTTACATTTTTTATAGAAGCTGTTATATATCCAACGTCTCCAGCCTTAAGCTCTCCTGTAGGCAGGAAGTTTGGTGAGAATACACCTGCTTCTGTTATTTCGTAAGTTTTGTTTGTAGCCATAAGCTTCACTTCTGTTCCAACCTTAAGACTTCCCTCTTTTACTCTTATGTAGCATACTACACCTTTATAGGCATCGTAATAAGAGTCGAAGATAAGAGCTCTTAAAGGTGCTTCTTCATCTCCCTCTGGGCATGGTACTGTCTCAACTACTGCTTCTAAAACATCATTTATATTTAGTCCTGTCTTTGCAGATATAAGAGGAGCATTGTGTGCTTCTATTCCTATAACATCTTCTATTTCCTGCTTTACTTCTTCTGGTCTTGCAGATGCTAAATCTATCTTGTTTATAACAGGAACGATTTCTAAATCATGATCTAAAGCTAAATAACAATTAGCTAAAGTTTGCGCCTGTATTCCTTGTGTTGCATCTACAACAAGTACAGCTCCCTCACAAGCTGCAAGACTTCTAGATACCTCGTAATTAAAGTCTACGTGACCTGGGGTATCTATAAGATTTAATATATATTCCTTACCGTCTTTTTCTCTTCTATATATAAGCCTTACTGCTTGAGATTTTATAGTTATTCCTCTTTCTCTTTCAAGCTCCATGTTATCAAGAACCTGCGATTCCATTTCTCTTTGAGTTAGAGTTCCTGTAGCTTCTATAAGTCTATCAGCAAGGGTTGATTTACCATGGTCAATATGGGCAACTATAGAAAAGTTTCTTATACACTTTTGTCTTTCACTGCTCACGCTTTCACCCCCGTAACATAATAAGTCAAAATAAATTATATCACAAACTATATGAGTCATGTCAATATTTTAATATGTGCAGTTTGTTAGAATTTTATATAAAAAGATTTAAAGGCCAGCATTTGCGCTAGCCTTTACTTTTCAAATATATTTTTTACGTATTCTTTTAAGGTTGCCATATTAGTTTTGAAATTGTATGCCATATCCCTTGTCATGTCATCTTTTATTACTATATTGTAGGTTCCAAAATTTATCTTTAAAGAAAATGGGTCTGAGGAGCTATATATCTTTAAAAAACTATTATCTCTATCTCTCAAAAATATGTCCTCATAATCTTTGTCTGTGAAAAGAGTCTCTCCATTGGAAACAGTGTTTTCTAAATATTGATTTTTGGCGGTCATATCTATATTTATTGTTAGAATACCTGTTAGTAATATTAAAGATGCAATAACTATTACTATAGCTTTTTTATATTTTCTTATTCCTCTCATAATAAAAGACACCTCTATAAGTATTTTACTTATAATGATGTCCCATATTATAGATTTATATTCCTATTTTTACTTTTTCCCGTTCAATTCTTGTGCTACAAGCCTTGCTATAATCTTTGCAGTATTTTTTGCTTCATCTAATGTGTTAAGTTCAGTTCCCATCTCTATAAGAACCATATTATCTCTTAAATCCTGATTAAAATGATAGCTTCCATGATTATACCACCATATATAATCTCCCCATTTAGTTTGTCTCATTGCTCCGGGATATAGCTTATTTGCAACTTCTATCATTCTATCTACAAGAGGCTTGTTCTTGCTATAATTACTCCTGTCCTTTGATATGACAAACATGAATTTAGCCACCTTTTGTCCATCTACTGTGGCTGTAACGCTATTCTTATCAACTCCAGAGTCCCTATGAAGGTCTATTATAAGTTTGAATTCTCCATATTTATCTAAATACTTTTGTACCGTTTCTCTAGACCGTTTATAACTCAAAGTATACATATCATTGTGAAGTGTATTATCATGAATAACAGATATTCCATACTTATCTTGAAGCTCTGTTGCAAGCACATCTCCTACTGCAACAATGTTTTTGCTATTATCTTTTGAGTTAGCATCCCCAGGTGCAAAGCTTTCAGTGGTATGGCTGTGGTATATTAAAACTTCCGGCTTATTAGGGTTTAAGGTCTTCTTTAAAGATTCGTCAGCTACTTCTATGGAACCTGTACTACTTTCTTCGCCCTTTACTACACTTGTTTCATTTAGTTTAAATGGATTTAATCCACTAACCTCATTATTAGTCACATTATTTTCTTTTAAATTACCTTTAAAAAGCGGAATTTCCTTAGCAATTATAGATAATGGATTATTTATGTTTATACCAAAAGCATTTAATACTTCGTCTTTTATGTTTAATCTATGTTCTGATTCTCCAATATTATTTCCCTGAGTTAATATAGGAATTGAGTAATTAAGTATGGATGTGTACACTATATTTCCTTTAGTACCTTTGATTAGTTTGTCACTTAATGAATTTAGTATCATTAAGCTTAAAATTGTAGTTAATAAAAACAATCCTAGGAGTTTAAGTTTTAGCATTTTATTAGCATTAGTTTTAAATCCGTTCACAAGAATCCCTCCCCATAATCTTAATATATGAAGAGGGATTTTTTTATATGATTAATTTAGAAATTTATTTATGTCCTCTACATCTAGTGATGGCTGAAGAGCCATATTTATTCCTGTTGAAATTATTTTTGATACAGCATCTATTACAGCATCCACATCCTTAGGTGTAACTACCAAATCTCCTACATATGGATTTAATAGATCACGTATCATTCTATTCTTTTCTCCTTTGTCAAGAGATTTTAACATATTATAGAATTCCCCGCCCTCTGTAGCTTGCTGTATCATTTCATCCAAAACTAAATCTATGCTGTCATTAGCTATGGTTGCAGCATCCACAACTGTTGGAACTCCTATTGCTATTACTGGAACTCCTACGGTTTTTTCACTTATCTCCATTCGTCTATTACCTACTCCAGCTCCTGGACTTATACCTGTAGTGCTTAGCTGTATAGTGGTATTCACTCTGTCTATCCTTCTTGAAGCTAAGGCATCTATACATATTATAAAGTCAGGTTTTATACTGACTACTATGGATTTTATTATCTCACCAGTTTCAATCCCTGTTATTCCAAGAACACCTGGAGCTATAGCACATACAGGTGTCACCTCATCATCTATACTGTCAGGCATTAGTGCCTTTAGATGCCTCGTGATCATAAGCTTCGATACAACTTTAGGTCCTAAAGCGTCCGGTGTTACATTCCAGTTTCCAAGGCCTACTACAAGAGTAGTGCTTTCTTTTTTTACTTTTAATATCTCTCCTATTTGGTAAGCTAAGATTTTACTGACTTCATCCATTAGCTCTCCATCATAAAGGGTTAGCTGAGGCATCTGCAAGGTTATATATGTACCTACAGGTTTCCCCATATTTTCTTCCCCAATTTCATTTAAAATTTTAACCGTAGTGACATCCACATTTCCTTGTTTGCCTTCTAAAAACTCTATACCATCTGATTCTTTTCTATTAGTTTCAACATACATTTCTCTAGCCTCTAAGGCTAGGTCTGTTCTTATACTAAACATAAAATTTTCACTCCTTAAACTTTCTCTATATACTATTTTCTCTATTTTTCTATTGAAATATTACTAAAAGTAAAAAATACTATTGGTTTTTCATTTTTTTATAAAATAAATAGATATGGGTTCTCAAATAAAGACTTGAAGTAATAATAGATTAATGTTATAATAGCTTTTGTTAAAATGAAACTTGTAAGCAGATTCCCCAAGCTGCTGAAACCCATAAAATTAAAGGGGGTGAATTAGAATGGCAAACATAAAATCAGCAAAAAAAAGAATAAAGGTTACTGAAGCTAAGACTTTACAAAACAAAATGATTAAGTCTGCGCTTAAGACAACTATAAAGAAATTTGAAACAGCTGTTGCTGCTAACAATGTAGAAGAAGCTAAAGTTGCTTTCAGTGCTTCAGTTAAAGCTTTAGATATGGCTACTTCAAAGGGAGTAGTACATCAAAACATGGCTGCAAGAAAGAAATCAAGACTAGCTGCGAAGTTAAACGCACTAAGCGCATAATAAATAAACCGGTATTTATACCGGTTATTTATTTTTTTGAGATTTAATTTTTAATTTGCCCACTTCTCACAAGAAGCATTTCAAGCTCCATCTTAGTATTTATAGATTTTGATTTTAAAATTCCATCTACATCTGCACATATTTTTATGCATTCCTTTAGCTTCTTTTCTGAAAACCTTCTGCTCTGCTCCATTATTCTCTTTCCAACGTAAAAATTTACTCCATGAAGCTTTTCAAATTCCTCTGCACCCTGTCTATTATTTAAAGCAACCTTACCCTTTAACAAAAGGTCAAACTGTCTCTCTATCATATACAATATATTTATTTCATTTGTCCCTTTAAATATAAGCTCATTCATAAGAGAAATAGCCTTTTCAATCTTTCCTTGGCATATTGCATCTACTAAATCAAAAACATCATCAGTATTATATATATTTAGAAGCTTTGATATGTCATCTTTTGTTATGGCTCTATCTATACAATAGCTTATAAGCTTATCTATGTCATTTTCTATTATATTAAGATCCCTACTGCTATTTTCACAAAAATAGGTCAGCTCCACCTTTCCTATATCTCTTCCTTTTTCCTTAAATATATCCGCAACTTTTTTATAAAGTTTATCACCTTTTAGTTCCTCTACTTTTATAAGGCATATATCGCCTTTCATATTATCCAAAGCTTTGTTCTTTTCTCTCTTATCATTAAATACATAATAAGCTATTATGACACAATGGTTTGGAGGATTCTTAAGGTAATCCATCAGGTCTTTGTTATCTTTTTTTGAGTTTCCCTTTCCGCTTTCCTTTGTTTTAGCTCTTAAAGCTTCCGCCCTATAAATCACCATAACTTTTTTCTCGCTCATGAAAGGTATATTTTCAGCATTTTCTTTGAATAACTGAAAATCAAAATTCATTCCGTCAAATTTAAATAAATTCAAGTCCTTTAAAGGTCCATCTAAGACCCTATCTGTAATTGATTCTATTGCTTCCTTTATTTGTTTTTCATCTATTCCATAAAATATATAAGAATTATGCACTACACCTTTTTTTAATTCTGAATACAAATTTTCAATGGATATGTGACTCACCTTTTATCCCCCGATTCTAAATATTTTTCCGTTTACTATGGTATAAATATAATCTTCTTTATTCAAATCCAGAGTTTCATAATCTTTCTTTGTGATTAAATACCTTGTATTTTCATTAACTAATATACCATACTTAGAATTTAATTTCACTTTTATATTTTTATCCTTAATCTCCTTAGTCTGAAAACCTGTATATTTGGTTCTCAGCTTTTTATTCTTTCCTTCATTAATTATTATAAGTTCCCTTTTGAATCCATCTTTTACGGTTATGCCATGCTCATAGCCTTCTCTTACTGGAAGTATTACAGGAAAAGCTGTGTAGGATGTTACAGCTGCACATATGCAAGCTGATAGGGCCAAAGATTTTCCCCATTTTATATTGTTGAAATAAAACATAATTCCAAGGAAAAATATGAGGTATATTATTCCCACACCATAATCAATATAGCTTATTTTCGGTGATATTAATGTAAGAATGTCGCACAAAAAGTATATAAGATCTATGATCTTTCCTATTAAAAAAACAGATAAGTTTTTTAATACAGGTATGAACTGTACAGGTATATATATCATGCCCAAAACTACTAAAGCACTGTAAAGTGGTATTAAAACCATATTTCCTATGACAAATCCCAAGGCAAAATTGTTAAAGGAAAAGGCTGTATATGGAAATACAAAAACTTGTGCACTGAGACATAAGCTTAAATTACTATTTATCTTTTCTGGAAGTTTATATAAAGCCTTTCTAATCCTATTATAAAATAAAATTATCCCTAGTGTAGAAAGATAAGATAAATGAAACCCCATATTAAAGGCAAAGTAAGGTTTAAATACTAAAAGAATTAAAGCCGATGTACTCAATGCACCTAATGGATTATATTTTTTGTATAACCCTTTACTGAGCTTCATCATCATTATCATAATAAAGGATCTTATAGTTGCAGCTTTGCCTCCAGTAAAGATTACATACAAAAAGCAAATTATAAGTGCTATTTTATATCCTAGAACTTTTTCAACTGCTGAAAATACTAAAGCTATATGAAGACCTGATACACTTATAACATGTATTATTCCCAAAGTTTTTAGTTGATTCATTGTGTTTTCGTCTATGGAATCTGTAGTTCCATAAGCAACACCATTTATGACTGCAGCTCTTTTTTCTCCTAAGACTTCTTTAAAGGAATCTACAGTGTAGTTTCTAAATTCATATATCTTCTGCAAAATGCCACCTCTAGTGTTTTTCACATAATCTATATAAATAGTCCCAATGAATCCATTGTTGTAGGACACTTCTTTCTTAAATACACCATACCCCTCTATATATGAGCCTTCTTTTATTTTTTCTTTACTTTCTGGAAAGCTAATCTTTATTCTTCTACCTTTATACTCCCCCTCAGTGTAATACTCCTTGTACTCCTCCAGCTTGATTTCATATAAACCTCTTTGTGGCACATTTATGTTGAAGTACTGATAAAAGAGTCCAAAACCTAAAATGAGAAATATAATCATAAGAATAGAATATTTATTTTTCATAGTTCCTATAATCACGGCAGATATGATAGCCATGAATATAACCGAAATAATTTTATTCATAAAATACAGATAACCACCTACTATGCCCAAAAACATAAGAACAGTGTAATATACAATAGCCTTATTCATAAAATCCTCACCTAAAAAAAAATAGTCTTTCTATAATCATTAACCATTATAGAAAGACTTAGTCAGGATTTTTTAATTAAATATGATTATGTTACTTTGTTCTTGACTTAGACAATAAAGCCATTAGATATCCAAAGATTATTGCAGCAGTTATTCCTCCTGCTGTACCTTTTACTCCTCCTGTAAGAACTCCTATAAGTCCGCTATTGTCTACCTCTTTCATTACCCCTTTAGCCAGAGAGTATCCAAAACCAGGAAGTGGCACCGTTGCACCTGCTCCTCCAAATTCAACTATTTTATCATAAATATTAAATCCTCCAAGTATGGCTCCTATGGTTACAAATGCTACTAGTATTCTTGCTGGGGTTAGTTTAGTTTTATCCATAAGAATTTGAGCTATAACGCAGATAAGTCCGCCTACTACAAAAGCCTTTATGTAATCCATCATTTACCCTCCTTATTGTATTCTATAGTTACAGCATGAGCGATTCCAGGTATAGTTTCTCCTTGGTAACTGCTTGTAGGGCTCATTAAAGCTCCTGTAGAAACAAGCATAATCCGCTTAAATTTTCCTTCCATCAATCCCTTATACACAAAGCCACATCCAACTACAGCTGAACAACCGCATCCACTGCCACCAGATTCTGTCTTCTGCTCTTCATCATGGAATATAGAATCACCGCCATCCATATATATACTTCTTATATCCAAATTATATTCTTCTAAAAGCATCTGTTCTGTTATAGCTTTGCCAACCTTACCCAAATCCCCGCTGACTATAAGGTCATAGTCCTCTACTTTAAATCCTGTGTCCTTAAAATGTTGACTTATGGTAGAAACTGCTGCTGGAGCCATAGCTGCTCCCATATTATTTGCATCATTTATACCATAGTCCTTTACCTTTCCTGTAGTTATATATGTAACTTCCGGATAATCTCCATTAAGCCCTAGAAGCATACATCCTGACCCAGTAACGGTCCATTGTGCTGTTTTTGCTCTTTGATTTCCAAACTCTAAAGGATATCTATACTGCCTTTCAGCACTACTGAAATGAGAAGATGTGCATGCTAATGCATAATCAGCAAACCCTCCATCCATTGTAATTGATGCTAGGCTCAATGACTCTGACATAGTTGAGCAGGCGCCGTATAGACCAAAGAAAGGTATATCAAGTCCTCTAGCCACATAATTTGATGATATTGTTTGGTTTAAAAGGTCTCCTGCAAAAATATAGTTTATATCCTTGTCTTGAAGGCCCGCCTTTTTTATGGTTTCCTTAATAGCGAGATACATAATGCTGCTTTCAGCTTTCTCAAAACTATCTTGACCATTCTTATCATCTTTTAAGATTATATCAAAATAATCTTTTAAAGGTCCTTGGCCTTCTTTAGGTCCCACAACAGAAGTCGTTGCTATAATTTTAGGTTTTTTTTCAAGTTTTACAGTTTGTTCTCCCATTCTTTTGCTCATAGTATCACCACTTTCTTCACATAACATATTTCACTATATAATAAATTATTCCAACTAATACTGAAGATGATATGCCATAAACCAGTACCGGTCCTGCAATTGTAAACATCTTCGCTCCAACACCAAATACATATCCTTCAGATTTAAACTCTATGGCAGGAGACACTATAGAATTAGCGAATCCTGTTATTGGTACTACGGTACCTGCTCCAGCATAATCTGCCATTTTATCATACACTCCAAGTCCAGTAAGAAAGGCTCCTAAAAATATCATTGTAGCCGATACTAAGATAGATACGTCATCTTTAGCAAATCCAAAATTGGTGTATAGATTAAAAAAACCTTGCCCTACTGTGCAAATAGCTCCTCCAAATAAAAAAGCCATTATACAATTCTTTAGTAAATTTGGCTTTGGTTCAGCTTCCTTAGCTATCTTATGAAATTTTTTTTGAAGTTCACTATCTTTTTTATCCATAATATCCTCCCTAAATAAGTTTTATTTTATTTTGCCAATTCTATGGAGTTTATATTCAAAAAAAAAGAAAAAGGACTTAACGTCCTCATTCTGTAAGCATTTCTTTCATATGCTTTAAAACCTTTTTTTCAATTCTTGATACTTGCACTTGGCTTATACCAAGCATCTTTGCAACTTGAACTTGGGTTTTATCCTTAAAATACCTAAGCATTATTACTTGCCTAGCCTTTTGATCTAAATCCCTCAAAGCCTCTTTCAGTGCTATTCTATCTATTATAGCCTTGTCTTCTTCTGGACTTTCACTAAGTTTATCTATAAGCATTACTGGAGCACCTTCGTCTTGATGTATAGTATCATAAAGGTAGTTTATATTGTTTATAGAATCTAATGCAAAAACCACATCCTCTACATCTATACCTGAATACTCTGCAAGTTCTTCCACTGTTGGCTCTCTATCAAGCTTTTTAGTCAATGCCTCTCTATCATAATGCAGCTTTTTTGCTGTGTTCTTTACACCTCTACTGACTTTTATCATACCGTCATCTCTTAAAAATCTCTTGATTTCTCCTACAATCATAGGCACAGCATAGGTTGAAAATTTCACATTAAAGCTAGCATCAAAATTATTTATTGCCTTTATAAGTCCCATAGAACCTATTTGATATATATCTTCGTAGTCATAACCTCTATTGAGAAATTTCTTGCTTATAGATGAAACTAATGGAAGGTTTATTCTTATAACTGTATCTAAAGCACTTTTATCTCCTGTTTTAGCTATCCTTATAAGTTCTTCATTGTCGTCATAGTTGTAAAGCTCTTTTTTTTGTAATACTTCATCCATAACTTTCACCTAACTTACTGATTTAAAGATTTTCTT
>JALEZF010000034.1 GCA_022773025.1 Clostridium sp.
TGCTAACTCTAAGAATAAACCAGGAATAGTTGATAAAGATGTACAGCCTATACTTGACCAATCAGAAGTTTATAGCGGATGTTATGCAAGATTAACACTTAACTTCTATGCTTATGCAGCAAGTGGAAATAAAGGTATAGCAGCAGGATTAGGGAATGTACAAAAGTTAGAAGATGGAGAACCACTTGGAGGATTCACTAGAGCTGAAGATGATTTTGAAGCTATAGAATCAGCTGAGGATGATTTTCTAGGTTAGATTTATAAAATTATGGGTGAACGTTTTGTTCACCTATATGCTAGGAGAATGATAATGAAAGAGGTTTGGAAAGATATACCTGGTTATAGAGGATTCTACCAAGCCTCTACCTTTGGAAGAATTAGGAGTGTAGATAGAAATATCACACAAATAGGTAGAGGTGGAAAACCTTTTACAAGATTAATTAAAGGAAGAATATTAAAGCCAGGAAGATATAACAAAAGGGGACATTTATCAGTGGTTCTAGGAAGAGGTACAAATGGTATTCAAGTACATTATCTTGTTGCTGTAACATTTCTGGGTTCTAGACCTAATAATGACGATATACGTCATATAGATGGTGATCCGCAAAATAACAGAGTGGATAATTTAGCTTATGGAACTAGAACAGATAATATTCTAGATGTTTATAGACAAAGTAAAAAGTGGAGAACAACATCTGTGAAACAAGCCATAAAAATTAAAAAATTGTTAAGCAATAGTAATCTACATTGCACGGATATAGCTAAAAGCGTTGGAGTAAGTCCTCATGTTGTTTATGCAATCAAGAGAAACAGGACATTTTGGTGGTTAAGTGAGGAGGGTGAAATAAATGGCTAGAGTTCTTTCATTGGATTTAGAGACATATTGTGAGCTAAATATTAAAGATGTGGGTGCTTATAGATATTGTGAGCACCCATCATTTGAAATATTGCTATTCGCATATGCTTTTGATGATGGACCAGTAGAGATAATAGATTTAACAGAGGAAATTAATTTACCTGTAGATGTAACATTTGCTTTAAACGACCCAGAGGTTTTAAAAACAGCCTTTAATGCTAACTTTGAAAGAAATGCCATAGCTTCATATATGTGTTACAAAATAGGTGGAATGCAGCCTGAACAATGGGAATGCACAATGATTAAAGCATTAACTATGGGACTTCCTGGTTCTTTGGACATGGTTGGCAAGGCATTACATTTTGAAGAAGATAAGCAGAAGATGAAGGAAGGCAAAGCATTAATCCAATACTTTTGCAAGCCTTGTAAACCTACTAAGACTAATGGTGGAAGAACTAGAAACCTTCCAGAACATGCACCTGAGAAATGGGAACTATTTAAAGAATACTGTAAGCAAGATGTTGAAGTTGAAAGAGAAATAAGGAAAAAGCTTGGTAGATATAAAACTATACAGGATGAAAAAGAATTATGGGGTTTAGATCAAAGAATAAATGACAGAGGAATAAATCTTGATATGGATGTAATTCTAAATGCTATAAAGTGTGATGAACAATTCAAAGAGAGATTAACAAATGAAGCTATTGAATTAACTGGATTAAGCAATCCTAATTCACCTACACAATTAAAAGCATGGTTAAGTGAAAGAGTTGGATATGAAGTTAAGAGTTTGACTAAAGATAGTATTCCGGGATTAATTGAAGCAGCTGAAGATGATAAAGTAATAAGAGTTTTAGAGTTAAGACAACTTATGGCTAAGACTTCTATAAAGAAATATCAAGCTATGGAAGTGGCAAGATGTGAAGATGGGAGAGTAAGAGGCTTATTACAGTTTTATGGAGCTAATAGGACAGGTAGATGGGCGGGAAGGTTAGTACAAGTACAAAACCTACCTCAGAACCATTTGCCTGACTTAGAAGAAGCTAGGAATTGTATAAAAGAAGGAAGATTTGATGATGCAGAGTTTTTATTTGACAGTATACCAGATACTTTAAGTCAGCTTATAAGAACGTCATTTATACCTAGTAAAGGTCACGTATTCATGGTTGCAGACTTCTCAGCTATAGAGGCAAGAGTAATTGCTTGGTACGCAGGTGAGAAGTGGAGACTAGATGTT
>JALEZF010000043.1 GCA_022773025.1 Clostridium sp.
TCAGAGCAATGCCTGCTAACTGCAGCAGTACAGAATATGAAGAAGATAGCAACAAGACTATCTTTGTTATTTTCATATTATATTATTAATTTCGATAATATTTTTAATCTTAAATTTTATCCACAACTAATAATAGAAAAACCCTCTGTTTTTAAACAGGGGGTTTTTCAACAAACTGTAGTTTTATAAAAACTTCTTGCCTTTTTATTTAATGAAATATATGATTTCTAAAGTTTATATTTTACATTAGAAAATCTATAACTAAATTTATAAAAAACATATTGACCTTTACGCTGCGTAATAGTTTAGAATCTTAATCAAGGGGTGAGAAAATGGAGTATACAGTAAATAAATTGGCAAAGCTCTCCGGTGTAAGCGCGCGTACACTTAGATATTACGACGAAATTGATTTGCTTAAACCAAAAAGAATAAGCTCCAATGGATATCGTATATATGGAGAGGACCAAGTGAACATGCTGCAGCAGATACTTTTTTATAGAGAACTTGGTGTAAGCCTAGATGAGATAAAGGAAATAATAGGGGCACCTTCTTTTAGCAGAGAAAAAGCTCTAAAAGCCCATTTGATTGCTCTTACAGCAAAAAAGGAGCAGATTGAATTTATGATCGATAATGTCATAAAGACAATAGGTTCAATGAAAGGAGAAAATATTATGAGTGATAAGGAAAAGTTTAAAGGCTTTAAGAAAAAAGTTATAGAGGAAAATGAAAAGAAATATGGCAAGGAAATCAGAGAAAAATATGGTAATGAGGTTGTTGATGGTTCAAATGCAAAAGTAGCTGGTATGACAGAGAAACAATGGAAGGTGCAAGAAGAGTTATCTAAGGATATAAATGAGAACCTTAAAGCAGCTATGGAAACAGGAGATCCATCAGGAGAGCTTGCTCAAAAGGTTTGCGATCTTCATAGACAATGGCTATGTATGTTTTGGAAAGAAGGCATGTATTCCAAGGAAGCGCATAGAGGACTTGGAGAGATGTATGTTTATGATGAGAGATTCAAAGCATATTATGATAAGATAGGTGAAGGTGCAGCAGAATTCTTAAGAGATGCACTAAATGTGTACTGCTCTAAGTAAGTGTTTACTATATATTGTTGTTTTATTTAGAATTTATATTAAGATCAAGATTGTTTATAATCTTGGTCTTTTCTGTTATAAAAATATAGAGGTTCACATAATAGACAATTACCTTAAAAACGTTTACTATATAAATACATCAGAAGAAAGGATTTTAACATGGTATTTAGTAGTATTGTATTCATATTTAGATTTTTACCCATTGCTTTAGGATTATATTTTCTGACGCCTAAGAGATACAAGAATCTCATGCTGACACTACTTAGCTTGATATTTTATTCCTGGGGGGAAGGGAAATACTTCCTTATAATGATAGCATCCATATTGGTTGATTATACAGCAGGAAGGCTTATTGGAAAGTACAGGTACAATAAGAAACTCAGCATAGCTATACTGAGCTTATCGGTTTGCTTTAACTTAGGAATGTTATTTTTCTTTAAGTATTTCAATTTCTTCATTGATAATTTGAATAGCTTATGGGGACTTGGACTAACTCCAGTAAAGATAACTTTGCCACTAGGCATAAGCTTTTACACCTTTCAAACTATGTCCTACTCTATAGATGTCTTTAGAGGAAATGTAGACCAGGAGAAGAATATAATAACATTTTCGGCCTTTGTAACCTTATTCCCACAGCTTATTGCAGGACCTATAGTGAAGTATTCAGATATAGCTGAGGAACTGAAAGAAAGGCATGTTTCAAAGGATTCTGTGGAGAAAGGCATAGAAAAGTTTATATTGGGATTAGGGAGAAAAGTTCTAGTTGCAAACAATATAGGTATGCTGTGGACGGAGATTGAAACTATAGGCTTTGATAGGATATCCACACCTCTTGCATGGATGGGACTTGTAGCTTTTGGCCTACAGATATATTTTGATTTCAGTGGATATTCCCTTATGGCCATAGGGCTTGGAGAAATGCTAGGATTTTCATTTCCACAAAACTTCAACTA
This sequence comes from Clostridium sp., assembly GCA_022773025.1. Classification (GTDB taxonomy): domain Bacteria; phylum Bacillota; class Clostridia; order Clostridiales; family Clostridiaceae; genus Clostridium_X. The sequence continues at coordinate 2,051 of JALEZF010000043.1, forward strand.
TCCTTATATTTCAAGGAGTATATCGGAGTTTTGGAGAAGGTGGCATATGACATTGGGCTCATGGTTTAGGGAGTATGTATACATACCTTTAGGTGGAAATAAAAAAGGTACTGTGAGGACTACAATTAATTTGTTCATAGTTTGGTTTCTCACTGGGTTGTGGCATGGGGCTAGCTACAATTTTATACTTTGGGGAATGCTTTTCTTTATATTAATCTCAGTAGAGAAGGCAGGGCTCAATAAGATTTTAGAGAAGCACAAGATATTCTCGCACCTTTATACTTTATTCTTCCTTTTAATTGGCTGGGGACTTTTTGCTATAACAGATTTTAATCTTATGGGGTATTATTTTAAGGGACTGTTCAACTTCAGATATGGGATTGATTATCTATATTACCTTAGAAATTATGCGGGAATTTTCATTATAGCCATAGCATTATCAACCCCTGTGATACCGAAATTATACAACAAGTATGTAAAGTCACAAGCAGTTAATGCATCAGTTTTAATGTTTATATTTATTGTGGCTGTGGCTTATTTAGTAGATGCTACATACAATCCATTTTTATATTTTAGATTTTAGGAGGATCAGATGAAAAAGAATCCGCTTTTATATATGTTTATCTCTGTACTTTTCATTCTTGCCTTGCTAGATTTTATAGCACCAGATAAAAAGTTTTCAGAGCTAGAAAATAGAACTTTAAAGACTAAGGTGAAGTTTACTGCAAAGTCTTATTTGGATGGTTCCTTTGGAAGGGACTACGAGAAATATATAAATGACCAGTTTATAGAAAGGGATCTATGGATAAATTTAAAATCTAGAAGTGAGAACATTTTAGGGAAAGTTGAAAATAACGGCATAATTTATGGAAATTACGGTTACTTATTCGAAAAGTTTACGTATATAGATAATGAAAGGTTTAATACAAATATAAATGCTGTGAATACATTAATTAAAAATTCACAAGCCAAGATTTCTCTATTGATTGCTCCCAATTCCTACGGAGTTTATGATGAAAATTTACCTTATGGTGCACCTGTTATAAATCAAAAATTAGGTATATCAAAGATTTATGAGAACATCTTAGGGGAAAATGAAGTCAATGTATATCCTAGGATCATTGAAAATAAAGAAGACTACATTTATTACAAAACAGACCATCACTGGACAACGCAGGGAGCTTATGTGGCTTATGAAGAGCTTATGAAAAGTCTTGGTAATTCTCCGATAGTTCTTAATGATTATGAAGGCATAGATATTCCTAATTTTTATGGTACTTATTACTCCAAAGCAAAGCCTTTCAAAGCTGATACGGATGCATTGACTTATTATGATTTTCCTAATATAAAAATGAAAATAGGAGAAAATGAGTATAATAGTCTTTATGACATGTCCAAGGAAAAGGTAAGGGACAAATATTCTTTATTTTTATACGGAAACAATCCTCTTACCATAATAGAAAATACTAAATTAGATAATGGCAAGAAGCTTTTAGTGTTCAAGGATTCTTACGCTAATTCCCTCATACCTTTTTTGACACAGCATTATGAGGAGATTCATGTGGTAGACCTTAGAAGCTTTAATACATCAGTAAGCCAGTATATTAGAAATAATGAATTTGATGATATCTTTGTCATATATAATTTTATAAATTTTACAAGAGATATGGACGTAGTAAAACTTAGAGGATAGCTTAAGAGGAAAAAATTATGTTAAGAAATATAGCACATGTAGGAATTACAGTGTCAAACTTGGAAAGGTCAATAAAGTTTTATAGAGATGTCCTAGGGCTTCAATATAAAGGGCATATGGTAATGGAAGGAGAAGCAACTGATAAGCTGTTTGGGAAAAAGAACTGCACTGCAAAGGTTGCTTATCTTAATGGATGTAAGGAAATTTTAGCACCACCTGTAGAACTCATAGAGTTTACATCTGAGGAAACTGAAAAAGCCATATGTAAGATTAACTCCACTGGCATATCAGAGGTTTGCTTTTACGTAAAAGACATGGATTATGTCTATGATTACCTTAAGGAAAGCCAAGTTAAATTTTTGTAAGGAGGAGTATTATGAAAATCTTCTTTGGATTAGTAGGTTCAGCTATATACTTGTTAATATTTTACTATATTATAAAAGCTGCCGTTAAAGACGGAGTTACAGAAGCATACAAGAACATAGAACGAAATAAAAATATGTAAGAGAAGAAAATTTCATAAAAAACTAAAGACACAAATAAAGAAGCCTAGCTGCATGTATAACAGCTAGGCTTTTAAGTTATCAAATTGGTTCTAAATAAATTTCTATATAGATTCCTCAACTACCTTTATAAATTCTTGAGCGGCCTTAGATAAATACTTATTTTTTTTATAAATTATACTAGAGTTACGATAAGTTAGAGGGCTATTCAGCTTATAAAATACAGGTTGAGAGGCTAAGTTGGAATATTTAACAATGATATCTGTTGTAAAAGATACACCAAGATTTGCAACAGTCATTGAGTAGGTTGTCATAAGCTGATCGAAATTCATCTTTATCTTAGGTTCAAATTCGCTGTTTTTACAGAGCTTAACTGCAAGATCATGCATGTGATTTCCTTGCTTTAAGAATAGAAAAGGTTCATCTTTGAAGGTATTTAAATTTAATGCAGGGCAATCAGGTGATAGATGAACATTATTTTTGATATCATCTGAGGAAAGTTGAAATTTCTTTAGCTTATCATTTATAGGAAATTTTTTTGGAACTGCAAGAAGAACAGTTTCATGAAAGATATTGATTATGGAGAATAACTCCATATTAAAAGGATAGCAGTCAACCACAAGGTCCATAGTTCCCTCAAGTAAAAGTTGTTCTAGTTCAAGAGAATTTCTTTCGAAGACTTCAACCTCTATTCCGGGATGTTTTTCTGAATAAAGGGAAAGAATTGATGGTAGAAAACAGGACACAAAAAAGTGGGTTCCTCCAATGGATAATTTTCCGGTTTTAAGTTCAGCTAAGTCCATTAGGTAATTATTTAAATCTTTTTCAAGAGTCATCATTTTTTTTGCTGTAAGTATGTAAGCTTCCCCAGCTTCTGATAATTGAATAGGGGAGGTGCTTCTATCAAAGAGTCTGTTGCCTATCTCTTTTTCGATTTTTGAAATTGTTGCACTTAAAGCAGGTTGAGATAGATAAAGCTTTTTTGCAGCTTTTGAAAAGCTCTTTTCTTCAGCAATTGTAAGAACGTATTTTATATTTTTAGAGTACATAAAAGCCTCCTAACATATAAATAAAATTTATAATATTTATATAGTTATGTGTATTTGATTATATCTAAAATCAATGCTACCATAAAAGTAAGGAAATAACAATGAGGGGGGTATTATTATGGACTTTCCAACATCTTTGCTTTTCATATGCCCAATGGTATTTTTAGCAGGTTTTATAGATGCTGTGGCAGGGGGAGGGGGAATCATCACCTTACCTGTGTACATGCTTACTGGGCTTCCTGCACATCAAGCTTATGGGTGTAATAAATTTTCGGCAGCAGTGGGGACCACATTTTCAGCTGCGAGATTTTTACTTAATAAGGCATTAGATCTTAAAGTGGCTATAATGTCAGCCATCAGTGCATTTATAGGTTCAGCGGTGGCATCAAGGATAGTTTTATATCTGCCAGGAGAATTTCTAAAGAAGATGCTAATCATAATGCTACCTATAATAGCAGTATTAATTTTTATAAAAAAGGATTATGGTGAAGAAAATCTGTCAGCTAATTTAAGCAAAAGTAAGATGATAACTTTTGCGATACTTATAGGTGTTCTAATTGGACTTTACGATGGAATTTTCGGACCAGGAACAGGAACTTTTGCAATAATAGCTTATACAATGATAATGAAATATGATTTGAGAACAGCTTCAGGAAATGCTAAGATATTAAACTTAGCTTCAAACTATGCATCTGTTATTACTTACATGATAGCAGGGACAGTGGTTTATAGTATAGCAGTACCAGCAGCCGTATGTGGTATATTAGGTAACTATTTGGGAGCAGGCTTTGCTATAAGAAAAGGAGCAAAATTCATCAAACCTATGATGATAGTAGTAGTTGTGCTTATCTTAGGAAAGATGTTTATGGATGTTTTTATGTAAAATTTTTAATAGATAAATCATTAAAGAACTTGATATTGAAACTGGATCATGTCTAAGTTCTACCTCTAAGTCTACAACAATATATTAAAAGGTGCAGAGTGTTTATTATATATTCTGTGCCTTTTAATTATTTAAAAGAAGGATATTAACATAATTACGTCAAATTACATATAAAAATATATGAAGGAGAGATATAATATGAAGGTTTTACTTATAAATGGAAGTCCACATAAAAATGGATGTACTTTTACTGCTTTAAGTGAGGTGGCAGGAAGTTTAAATAAAAATGAAATTGAAACAGAAATAATTCATATAGGGATGAAGGCAATGCAAGGATGTATAGCCTGTGGAAGATGCAGAGAAACTGGAAAGTGTGCTTTTCAAGATGAGGTATATAATGCACTATTTGAAAAAATTCAAGAAGCCAGTGGCATAGTAGTTGGTTCTCCAGTTTATTATGCAGGACCTAATGGCTCACTTTGTGCTCTATTAGATAGATTATTTTATTCTGCTTCAAGATATATGACAAATAAACCAGCTGCTGCAGTGGTAAGCTGTAGAAGGGGAGGAGCTAGTGCAACCTTTGATAGATTAAATAAATACTTTACAATAAATCAAATGCCAGTAGTTTCATCTCAATACTGGAATTCAGTTCATGGAAACACTCCAGAAGAAGTAAAGAAGGATTTAGAAGGTCTTCAAGTGATGAGAACTCTAGGAAATAATATGGCTTGGATGATAAAAACTATTAAGGATAGTGAGTATCCTCTACCTGAAAGGGAAAATAGAGTATCAACTAATTTCATAAGATAGCAATTTAAGAAGGCAGCGACAGGAGAGATTTTAAGTGGAAATTGGATTTAGAGATTTATGTAAGAATGATAAGGAGTATTTCTTTTCATGGATCAAGGATAAGGAAGTCATAAAGTACTCATTGTCCATATTTCGGAAAATGAAAAGTGATGAGGATATTTCAAGATGGTTTGATAAACTATTAGTGGATAAATCATCATATAAAAAAGCAATTGTGGACATGACTAAGAAGAAAATAATCGGGTATGCAGGAATAGCAGATATAAGTGAAACAAATCTTTCTGGAGAGTACTTTATATTTATTGGAGATAAATCTTATCATGGAAAAGGTGTTGGGACATACGTAACAAAGGAAATAGTCAAACAAGGATTTGAAAATCTTAATCTGAATAGAATAATGCTAACAGCATTTGAAAAGAATATATCAGCTAAAAAAGCTTACAGCAAAGCAGGATTTAAGATGGAAGGCATAATGAGACAATCTTCCTATAGATATGGTGAATTTTATGATAAAATCCTGATGAGTATATTAAAGGAAGAGTATTTAGATGAAGGTAGAGAACATTAATAAATCCTAAATAGAAGGAGTGCTGCAAAATTGATGAAGAATTTTGCAGCACCCATTTTTTATATAGAAACCTTTGTTATATTAGTTTAAATTTAAGCTGCATTATTTTTTTATGGAAATTATTTTCTTTTTAAGAAAATAGCTAACAACACCTAATATATTATAAATTACTAAAGGTTTTATACAATCACCCATGTTATACCATATATTCACAGGGATTATAAATGCCATAGATGATAAAATGAATCCTATGATTAAATCTTTTTTGAAATCAGAATATATTAAACCTTGTATTATAAATGTAATGGGAAATAATAAGAATAATCCAAGCAATATATTTTTATCAGCTCTACTTAAAAAAGTTATTGCAAGTATTATTATACTAGGCAATATTATAGATAAAAATTTCTTCATAAACTTAAATTCGATCAATATTCATTTAACCTCCCTAATAAATGCATATTCTCTTTATTTTAATTTCACTGTTTCAACAAACCAATGTCTAGAATCCATTTCTCCACCATTAAAATCATAACGAATTACTGCTGTGTAATCATCAATTGCCCAGAAGCACTAGCAATATGAATAGTACCGCTGCAGCAGATATTCTTTCACTAGACGTTTTCTTGTTTGTTTCCATTGGTAAATCTCCTATCTTCTAAATTATAATGTATATTCAATTCTATACAGAATTACTCCATAAAAATACCGTATTATTCAAAAAGAATATACGGTATTTTTATTTGTTTTATAATTTATTGACATACTGATCCACATTACATTGTCCACATTGGCCTGTTATAGCAAAGTGATTGAAAAATAATAAAAATAATAATTAGTAATAATATGTCGTTAAAATATCCATAATTATAATTGGAGACATTGTCAAAAGTATAGTTATTATTGGAACCATTGTTAAAAGCATGATTATTATAATTTAGACATTTTTCGGCATTAATGCAGAATTTAGTATTCAAATCCTCGCTCATAGGTTCTAGATTTACTTTTTTGCAGGTACCCGTGGCTTCACCTTGACAGTTTCTCCATTTCTTAACGCAATCTGTATCTTTTAAATAAAGATTAGCAGATAGTGTATCTGAATTCGAATCTGTTAATAAATTTAAAGTGTTGTTCTTCATTTATCTCATCCCTTTATATTTATTTTTTGTATAAATCTTCTTTATATTATTATATTGTCCATATGAATAATAGCTACAAAATTTTTGAAAATAAGTGGCACAATTTAGGGTATATCATATATTAGTAATATAAAGTTTCATTAAAACTATATATCTGAAAAATATTATTTGTATTCACTAATTTACAACTTATACAAAATAGATTAAAGAGAGGTGTACTGTATGTATTGTAATTGCAATGGTAATTATAATGAAAATGATAATGTATATTTAAGAGAAGGTTTTGAAGGAGAAGTTATACTAACAGATCCACCTGGAACAAAGTTACAACTTGAAAACTGCAAATGTCCAGATGATGTAGGTCCAGTTTCATTTGATGCTAAAACCCAATGTAGGGCTATAAGGGTTCAGGTTAGAATTAGTAACCTTTGTCCAAATAAAGAGTTTTTGCTCTTTATAACTGTTTATGATGATCAAATGAATAAAATTGGTCAAATTTGTGATGTATTTACTACATCATCAAGTCATGTTTGTACTAGTCCTTACAATCAATATGTAACATTATTAATTAAAAAACCTGTTTGTTCCACTGACTATATTTGGGTAGATGTTAGAGGAAACTATACAAGCATTTGTGATTTTTAATAGTTGAATTTTATAATGCCAACAAACCTAGGGTTGTCTTATGACAACCCTTAATTTTTTTATAAAATAGCCTGCTTTTCTTATGAGACTTTCAAATTAAATTATTAGTCAATCCTATATAAATTTAAATACCATATTATTCGATTTTCTAAGAACATTAAGTTTCATTTTCTATAGCGTCATATTTGTTTTATAAAATTAAGCTTATATCTTTAAAAATCTCTTTAATATTTTACATTATAGACGCCTTGGAAATTTTGAATTACGATTTCATCAGAAGCGATTACATTTGATGTTCCCTTTTCTTCTATCTGAAGTTTAATAGTGAATTCAACCACAGAGCCAGCCTTCCAGTCAACCATAGCAAATTGTGAAAGTTCTACTGATTCTCCAGAGTTAATCACCTCTTTTTGAGGACCATTTTTACCAGAGACAGAAAAGCCTTCGAAATCATTAAGGTTTCCTAATATCCAGTGATATTGTACATCTCTAGAGATTTTTCCTTCCACTTTAGGAGAAAGGGTCATTGGGAGATTGCTAGAGGAATTAGCTGAATTCGAAGTAATTATCTTTACACTTAAGGTGCTTTTCTCTTCTTTATTTGAATCAGTACTTTCAATAGAAACATCTTTAGACGTACTATTTTTATCCTCTGCTTTGCTTTGGCACCCTGATAAAAGTAATATCATGGTACCCACCATTAGTAAGGATATAAATCTTTTCATAAAAATCCTCCTAATCAAAATACGATGTTTTTTAATTTTACATCTCATTAAATTTATTAATTATTTCAGCCTCTGATGGTGGAACAAAATTTGAATAGGGTTCTGGATCTATAGAAAGTTTCTTTTTAAAAAGCACATGGCTTGGCTTATAAAAATAAACATATTTGTCATGCATCCATTGACCCTCTATTTTTTCTATTATAAGGTGACCACCTCTTATGGCTGGATATTCTGGACACATCCAAAAAGGGGCTTTTAAAAAGGTATAAAAACATATGCATAAAATCACTAAAAGACAGGAGCCTATAGAAAGAACTTTGAGAACTCCAATTTTGATTTCACTGTAAAATTTCGATATGAAATAAATCATTGGCACTATTATAAGACTTATGAAATTTAAGAAAAACAAGGTGTTGATTATGCCTAGAAATTCTAGATTTTTTTCTGAAAGATTTAAATAGAAAAGAGAAGCTATGTAGGATATTACTACTAAAAGATTTATGATTAGAATCTTGGAAAAATTCTTCTTTAACTTAACAAACATATGGAAATCCCCCTCAAATTCAACTTTATAGTAAAAAATGGAATTTGGAAACTTCTGAAGATGATTCGGTTCATTTATAGAATTACTAAAAACATGAGATGAAAACGTTTCTGTCTATTAATATCATTATACTAGATTTTTCTAAAGATTGGTATAGATGTAAAGGTATAAAAGTTTATAGAAGAAATAAAAGTTTCAGCAGAGAATATTTACTATAAGAAATAGGATAGACTGTATGATATAATAAATATCGTGAGTAAAGTTAGGCAGGTGAAAAGTTTGAAAGAAAAACTTAAAGATAAAGATATTTTAATAAAAAGAATTTTGTTTTTTCTCTTGGGAATAGCAGCTACGGCGCTAGGAGTTTCCCTTACTATAATTTATAATTTTGTAGCAGGTTCATGGGATGCTTTGAGCGTTGGTCTTAGTGAAACTTTTGGACTAACTGTGGGAACATGGGTAGTGATAGTTGCAGTTATTTTAATAATTGCTAGTGGAATTTTGCTAAGAAGAATACCTAGATTTTCTACTCTAATAACATCTTTTGTAACAGGAGCAGGAATTGATTTGTGGTTAGCAACTCTTAAAGGAATAGAAGTTAGCGGGATAGTCAATGAATCTTTAGTGTTTATGGCAGGAATAGTTGTCATAGGTTTTGGAGTTTCAATGGTAGTTCTCACAGAGCTTCCACCGGGACCAATCGATTACTTTATGCTTGTCCTTAAAGAGCGATTTAAACTTTCCTTAGGTGTAGCAAAGACTCTAGCAGAAGGTATAGGACTCATATTGGGCCTTACGTTTCATGGACCTATAGGTATAGGTAGCATAGTGATTGTAGTTATCATGGGACCTGTAATTCAATTCTTCTCTAAATTATTAGAGCCAAAGATAAAAAAACAGATTAATATAGCGGCATAAAAATAGCTGTTACGAGATATTTTCATTATCTTGTAGCAGCTATTTTTTTGGTTATTAAATATCATTATCTTAAGAGATTTTTTATTGGAATTCTTATAATTACCTTTTATGGTTCATATATATTAATATTGAATACTACAGAGAGAAAATTCTTGGCTGGGGGGAGAGTATGATAATTATAAAAGCAGAAGGTCAAATGATAAATAGTTATCGAAATAAGAAATTTATTTCGTCCATGGATGGGTTAAGAGAAGCGGAGAGAAAGGAAATCATATTAGAGGGTATTTGTATAAAATGTGATAAGGAAAATAATCTTAAGGTGAGATTGGGAAATTTCCTAGGTACAATACCCTATGATGAGATTTCAAATGGGAGTAATTTACTTAAGGAAGTAGAACCATGGGCAATGGTAAATAAATCTGTGCAGTTTCTCATTAAAAGTATCAAACATGAGGATAGTGATATAGTCTTGTCTAGAAGAAGGGCAATGGATATAGTACGTGAAGAAATATGGGGCAAACTTAAAGTGGGGGATTATGTTTCGGGCACCATAAAATCTATAGATTTAGAAAAGGCAAAGGTGGATATTGGATGTGGAAACTTAGCATTTTTATTAAAGGACGATGTATGCGAAACAGATGAGGATAATATTTTAGAAAGATTTCATGTAGGTGAAGAGATAGAGGCTCGAATAAAAGAAAAGGATGAAAATAATATCTTTATAAGTACCAAAGAGTTTTGGGAAATGTGGGACAAAAACGTAGAAGATATAGAAGAAGACACCTTTGTATCTGGAGTCGTCAAGAATAAGATTTCAAATGGAGTTTTGGTAGAGCTTAATGAGCATGTGCGTGGAATAGCGAATTATTATAAAGGAAACTCTTATGGTGATGTAGTTACAGTGTATATAAAGAAAATAGATCGAAGAAAAAAGAGAATAAAGGTTGAAATTGTAACTGATGATTATGATTTTTATAGGAGAGAAAAAGATGAGCCTAAAGAAAAAACCAAAGACAAAGAAAAATCTTTAAAAGATAATAGATCAAAATGGGAAGGAACATTTAAAGGAAAATCACCTTTTGTTATTGTAGATGGAGAGCAGAGAGAGATAGAGTATTTTGGAAATGATTATGTGTCCTTATATCAAATCATATTTGATGTAAAACATAATTATATAAATGAAATACATTATAAAATACTTGAAATAGTGAATAAGCATAGGTATGTAACTTCAAAACAGATAACGGATATAATGAATTATTATGCTTTTGATACAACTCAAGATAGGATAAAAAGAGCCATGAAGATATGTCTAAAGAAACAGCTTTTGGAGAGATGCTTTTTTTCAAAGGAGGGAGGACGATCTAGTTATAAGGTTTATTCTCTTGGGAAAAATGGATCTGACCTTCTTAGATATCGTGGAGAAAAGAGCTATTGGAATCCTTTAGAGTCTGTAGAAAAGCCAGATAAGATTAAAAAAATATTGGCTACAAATCAAATAATCACTGCATATATGAAATGTAGTGATACTTTTAAAAATTATTATATAAATCAAATAATTACCGTGAAGACAGATGATGTTGCTGTGGTGAGAGCTAGTGCTTTAATATATACGGCAAATAATGATTATATATATGAGGTCATTAGAAGAAAGGAAAATTGGAAGAAGTATATACATGACAAGGTTGAGAGATATGAAAGGATATTTGAGAACTTAGAGATGACAACGCCAGAGTTTTATAGAATGCCGAAGCTTGTGATTTGTGGAGAAGATAGAGAACAGAATCTTGAAATAGCGAACCTCTTAAAGAATGTAGAGTGTATTAACCTAAAGATTTTGTATACAGAGGATAGACTCAATCTTCCAGAAAACTTTAAGGATTCTCTCTATGAGATAAAGGAATAATCAAAAAAATTTTTTAAAAGAAAATTATTAACTATTTCTGAAAATAATTTGAATAAAATTTAAACAAATATAGAAATATAAAGAAAATAATAGGGAAAATGAATACATTTATAATTCTAGAAATAGAAAATATGAAATTGACAAGTTTATGAAATAAAGTTTCAATAAAAGAGTAGAAATTTGTAATACGGTTTTAGTTTTAAAATTGAATTCTGTGTACTATAATTTAATTAATGAAATATATGAAAGCGTTGTTACTGGTAATGCAGGCAAGAGCTAATGATACCTAGTATTGGGTGTTATTAGCTCTTTTTCGTAATTTAAATAAGTTATAAATTATTTAAATTACCGTAGAAACATTGACTTTCATAACAATATATAAGGGGGATAAGATTATGGCAAAGGCAGTACCTCAAACTATCGCTGAAGAAATTCTAAAATTGGTAGGAGGAAAGGAAAACATAAAGACAGTTGCATGCTGTGCAACAAGACTTAGAATGACATTACATGACAATAGCAAAGCTGACAAAGTAGCAATAAAAGCTATTAATGGGGTAATGGGCTTAGTTGAACAAAATGAGCAGCTTCAAATTATTTTAGGACCTGGAATGGTTACAAAGGTTACTAATATCGTTGGACAATTAACTTCATTGAAGGTTGGACAAGTTGATGAGGTAGCAGAAAGAAAAGCAGAACTTAAGAAGAAGAATTCAACACCAGTTAAATTATTTATAAGAAAATTATCAAATATATTCGTACCATTAATACCTGGATTCGTAGGTTGCGGAATCATATATGGTGTTGCAAAGTTATTACAAAACCAAGGAATACTTACAGGAAATGCATATCAAATGGCTTATGTATTAGGAAAAGGTATATTCCTATACATGAATATTATGGTAGGTGTGTTCACAGCTAGAGAATTTGGCGGAAGCGAATCTCTTGGTGGAACTTTAGCTGGTATCATGATGGCTCCACAACTTGCAAAGATAGTTGTGGGTGGGCAAAACTTAGTGCCAGAACAAGGTGGAGTTATAGCTGTATTAATAGCTTGTGCTTTAGGTGCAATACTAGAAAAGAAACTAAGAAAAGTTATGCCTTCAGTACTTGATCTTATGGTTACTCCAACTGTAGTTATACTAGTTATAGGTCTTGGATGCTTCTATATCATTCAACCTTTAGGATCTTGGTTAACTAACAATATCACTTGGCTTGTTAATATATCTATAGAAAAGGGAAAGATGCTTACAGGAGCAGCATTCTCAACCACATTCCTACCACTTGTTATGACTGGACTTCATAGAGCATTAACTCCAGTTGAAACAAGTCTTCTACAATCAACAGGCGTTGACTTACTAAGACCAATTCTTGCAATGGCTGGTGCTGGACAAGTTGGTGCTGGTATAGCAATATTTATGAAGACTAAGAGCAAGAGAATGAAGACTGTAATAGGAAGTTCACTTCCTATAGGAATGCTTGGTGTTGGTGAACCATTAATGTTTGGTGTTACACTACCACTTGGAAAACCATTTATAACTGCTTGTCTAGGATCTGCATTAGGTGGAATGTATGTTGCGGCTAAAGGAGTTGCATCAACAGGTATAGGTTTATCAGGTATTCCTCTAGCATTGCTTATGCCAGATGGAAGTGCTGCAATAAACTACTTGATAGGAACAGTTCTTGCATACGCAGGTGGATTCTTATTAACTTACTTCACTAAGTGGGAAGATGTGGATGATAATGATGAATTTGAAATGGATAATCCGTTGAAAGATATAATAAAGATGTAATTATAAAAGAAATAAGGGGTAGCCTTTAAGGCCACCCCCTAATTCTATTTTAGGGAGATGGCATAAAATGTATGATTTTCATATGCACACGACTTTTTCAGATGGAAGCAAAACTCCAAAAGAAATATTTCATATGGCAAAGGAGCTTGGATTTAAAGCTCTAAGCATAACAGATCATGATACTGTTCTAGGACTTAGGGAGGCTCATGAGACAAGTAGAGAGTTCGGAATACCTTATGTGCCAGCACTAGAACTTACGGTAAAGGAAAGTGGAATTAAGCTTCATGTTTTGGCATATGGTATAAATAGAGATTCCAGCGTTGCTGTAGATTATTCCTTGAAGCTTAAAAAATATATGGATGAAAAGTCATTAGGACAAATTCAAGTTTTAAGAAGTAAGGGTCTTATAGATGGAATAAGTGATGAGGAGTTCTTTAAGGAAGCCAAAGGAGGACCTCTTTACAGGGCAAAATTCCTTAAGACATTAAGTGATAAAGGTTATTTCAAAGAAGAGGAAATAATGAAGAGGCTTAATGAATATTTTGGAAAAGATGGTTGCTGTTATATAGAGGACGAATTTCCATATATGAACTTTAAAGAGGGCTGTAAATTTATAAAAGAAATAGGCGGAAAGATAGTTTTAGCACATCCAAATAAAATAAAAAAGAAAAATGAAAATCTGTATAGTGAGCTGATAAACAGTGAACTTTTAGATGGTATAGAAGTATATCATCCATCTATAACTGAGGATACGGAAAAGGAACTTATGGAAATAATCCAAAGAAAGGGACTCCTTTGTACAGGGGGAACAGACTTTCATGGTATATATATGAAAAATCCTAGGAACATAGGAACTGTAAATCCACCCGATATAGTTATAGAATCTTTGGAGAAATTCATGATATAGCTTGATATAAGAAGGATTTTCTAACCTATAAGTAGAAGAAAATAATGTTGATGAATTGTATTAATATGCTAGTGTTAAAACTATGTATGTAAGTACTAAACTAAAAAGAAGTAAATGGGAGATAGGTTAGCATGAACAATTCATATAAAATAGTTAGACTTATAAATAATAATGTTGTCATGTGTAAAGATAGAGAGGACAAACGTTGTATGCTTATAGGAAAAGGCATAGGCTTTAAAAAACAGCCTCAAGATGTAATAAGAGACTTAGACAGCGTAGAAAAGATTTACTATCTTGTGGATGAGAGTAATGCAAAAGCTTATAAAGCCATAGTTGAAAGCACAAAATCAGAAATCATAGGAGCTGTGGAGGAAGCTATAACATTAATAGAAGCTTATAATGAAAAGCCACTTAATGAAAGCATCCACGTTACATTACTAGACCATATAAATTTTGCTATATCCAGAATGGAAAATAAGATAAATATAAAGAATCCTCTGCTTCATGAGATAAAATTCTTATACACAGAAGAATTTTTGATGGCAGAGAAGGTTATTGAATTCTTGAATGAAAAGCTGCAGATAAAGTTTCCTTATGATGAGGTTGGCTTTGTAACTATGCATATACATGCAGCTATAACAGAAAAAAACATAGAAGAAACTTCAATGGCCAATGAGATTTTATCTGATATACTTCATTTTTTAGATAAAAACTTAGGCCACACTATAAGACGTGATAGTTTGGAATACTTTAGGTTCCTAACTCACCTTAGATTCTCTATAGATAGGGCTATGAATGGAAAGAATGTAGAAAATCTACTTATTGATACTATAAGGGAAAGGTTTGAGAATAGTTATACTTTGGCAGAAAGATTATCGGTATATATCTATGATAAATACAAAATTTATTTTAATGATGGAGAAATAGGATATATAGCTCTGCATCTTCAAAATATATTAAATGAGAGAGAGCAGAATAAATATATATCAACCATTTAAGTGAAGAGTGAAAAGTTATTGATGGTTCAAGCTGTGAAGTGAAAAAGTGAAAAGCTGGTAAAATTTGTGATTGAAATAAAAAAATGCTGTTATGCTTTAAGACATAACAGCATTTTTTTTATTTGTCATTTTGTTTCTTTTTCCATTCATGCTGACCAAGGCTGTCATTGACTGCATTATTTATTGCACCTCTTATGTCATTCATGCTGTCTTTTAGGGCTTTTTTTATGGCTGATTTTATTACAAAATAAAGAACTATAAAGAAGATGATAGCTGACAAAAGCCAAAAGAAATACATTTGAATAAACCTCCTAAATTTAAATAATTACATGTTTCTTTAAATATATATTATCATGTTTTGGTAAAAAAATGTAGCAATATCATATTGGCAATAAAATGTATAAATTATACAATAACGAAAAATAATGGTGGAAATATAATTGGATTAATAAAAATTATGGTAAAAATAAACAAAAGGTTTCAGTAATAATATGGAAATAGATTAAAGTGATAAATAAGGAGGTTTGAAAAATTTTAAGTATAGCGATATAACATAATAAAAGATGGACTAATATCAAAATCAATTTGTTTGGAGGGAATAAGGATGTTAGAAAAATTACAGCCACAAAATGTTTTTCATTTCTTTGAAGAAATGACCAAGATTCCTCACGGATCAGGTAATGAAAAGGAGATTAGTGATTATCTTGTTAGTTTTGCAAAGGAAAGAGGACTTGAAGTTATACAAGACAATATCCTAAATGTAATAATAAAGGCACCGGGAACTAAGGGCTATGAGAATGCACCAACTGTAATAATTCAAGGACATATGGATATGGTTTGTGAAAAGACCAAAAATAGCACTCATGATTTCATGAAGGATCCCTTAAAGTTAAGGATAGATGGTGATTATGTATATGCAACAGATACAACTCTAGGCAGTGATGATGGAATAGCAGTAGCATATGGATTAGCTGTTATAGATTCTAAGGACATAGCTCATGGACCAATAGAATTAGTTGTAACTATATCTGAAGAGACTGGAATGGATGGTGCAGCTGCATTAGATACATCAGTTTTAAATGGTAAAATACTTTTAAACATAGACTCAGAAGAGGAAGGCATATTCCTTGTAAGTTGTGCAGGTGGAGTAAATACCATAGCTAATATAAAGGCAGAATGGGAGTCAGCTAAAGAAACAGGTTTGAAATTAGAAGTTAGCGGATTAAATGGTGGTCACTCAGGAATGGAAATCATAAAGCAAAGAGCAAATGCCAATAAATTAATGGGTAGACTCTTATATACATTAAGCAAAGAAGTAAAGTTTAACATGGTTTCAGTGAATGGCGGAACAAAACACAATGCTATAGCCCGTGACTGTGAAGCAATAATTACAGTTTCGGAAAACGATATCAATAAAGTTGTGAATATCTGCAAGAAAGCCGAGGAAACTTTTAAAACAGAGTATAGGGTAGAAGACCCTAAGATATCAATAGCTACTGAAAAAGTTCAAGGATTAGAGAGACAATTGACTGATTGTGCTACAAAGAATGTAGTTAACTTTATGATTTCAGTACCAGATGGAGTTCAAACTATGAGTAAAGATATAGAAGGTTTAGTTGAAAGTAGCTTAAACTACGGGGTACTCGTTACTACTGATGAAGAAGTTAAGTCTACATTAGCAGTTAGAAGCTCTGCTAAGAGTAAGAGAGAAGAGATAGTGGACAAAATTGAAGCTATAGTGAAGGTTAATGGGGGAGCTATAGTAAATGAAAATGAATATCCAGCTTGGGAATATGAAGAAAATTCAAAGATAAGAGAACTATGTGTAGAGACATATAAGAAATTGTTTAATAAAGAACCTCAAATCAATGCAATTCATGCGGGATTAGAGTGCGGACTTCTTAAGGAAAAGATGAAGGATACAGAGATGATAAGTTTTGGTCCGGCCTTAATGGATGTACACACTGCTAATGAGCACATGAGTATCTCCTCTGTTTCAAGAGTATGGAACTTCTTAGTAGAACTATTAAAGGAAATAAGATAGTATCATCAATTTAAGTCAATAAGCCTATTGTAAAGAAAATCATACAACTTCAATTACAATAGGCTTAAATTTTAATAAAGGAGAAATCTTATATGAGTCAAAAAACAGGTGTCAAAGCAGAGAACAAACTTTCAAGGGCTGCCTACGGTGGATGCAAAGGTGATGACTATATACCTTTCGTGTCAACGTCTACAGTAATGCCAGAGACTACAGGTTATTCTATAGTTTTAGGTGTTATTCTTGCATGTTTCTTTGCAGCGGCAAACACTTACTTAGGATTAAAAGTTGGATTAACTATCTCAGCAGGAATTCCAGGTGCTATAATAGCTACTGGAGTATTAAAGGGAATGTTTAGGAGAAACAACATACTAGAAGCTAATATGGTTGCTTCTCTAGCTGCAATGGGAGAATCCGTAGCAGCAGGTATTATTTTCGTATTGCCAGCATTAATTCTTTGCAACTTTGGCTTAAGCATAACTACAGTAGTTGTTGTATCTTTAATAGGTGGAGTTATGGGTATATTCTTTGTAACACCTCTAAGGAGATACTTGATAGTTGAAGAACACGGTAATCTAGTTTACCCAGAATCTATGGCAGCAGCAGAAGTTCTTGTAACAGGAAGTGAAGGCGGTTCAAGTTTCAAGACAGTGCTTGCAGGTCTTGGTATGGGAGCTGGATACAAACTATGTTCAGGTGGATTCCAATTGTGGAAAGAGCAGGCTACCTATATAATCAAATCTTATCAAGGAACTATGATAGGAGTTGATTCACTAGCATCACTACTAGGAGTTGGATTTATAGTAGGAACAAGAACTTCAGTACTTATGTTTGCAGGTTCTGTAGTGGCTTGGTTTGTACTTATTCCTTTAATAAAATTATTAGGTGCAGGACTTCCAACAGCTATTTTCCCATCTACAGCACTTATATCAGAAATGACAGCTCAACAAATATGGTCAAGCTATATTAAATATATTGGAGCTGGAGCTGTTGCAACAGGTGGATTCATATCTCTTGCAAAATCTCTACCTACAATAGTAAGAAGCTTTAAACAAGCTATGGGTGGAATGAAGGCTAAAGGAAGTGGAAAACAAGACAGAATCAATATTGAAGCACCACTTGTTTGGGTTGTAGGTGCAGCAGTATTTGCTTTCGCATTAACTTGGTTTGCTCCAATGATGAAGGGTGGATTTGTTGGCGGATTGCTAGCAGTAGTATTCAGTTTCTTCTTCTCAGTTGTATCAGCAAGAATAGTTGGTATAATAGGAGCTTCAAACAACCCAGCTTCAGGTATGACAATTGCAACATTACTATTTGTAACAACAATTTTAAAAGCTACAGGATCAGTTGGAGATGACGGAATAAAGAAGGCTTTATTAATCGGTGGAGTTGTCTGTGTTGCTATATGTGTAGCAGGCGGTGTTGCTCAAAGCTTAAAGACAACCTTCGTAATAGGTGGTACTCCAAAGAATGTCCAATATGGAATGGTTATAGCTATAGCAGTTGCTTCAATATGTTCAGCATTTGTTGTAAATATGTTAAGCAATGCTTATGGAATAGGCAGTGAAGCCGTTCAAGCGCCACAGGCAAACCTTATGAAGATGATAGTTGAAGGAATAATGACAGCAAAACTTCCTTGGACTCTAGTTTTGGTAGGTGTATTTATAGCTATATTCTGTGAACTTGCGAAGATTCCAATACTACCAGTTGCACTTGGAATATATCTATCAATCACATTAAATGTAGCAATATTATGTGGTGGATTAATCAGAGTTTTAGTAGAAAAGAAATTTAAGAATGATGAAAAGGCTCGTGATGCAGGTATTGAAAGGGGTACGCTTCTCGCATCAGGACTTGTTGCCGGTGATGCCATAATAGGTATAGTAATAGCTATATTTGTAACATTAAATATAAATATAGGCTTTGGTGCAAATATCGCCCCAGCAATAACTCAAAGCGACATATTAACCTTTATCATGTTTATTTTATTAGGTGCTTGGATATACAAAGTTGCTAGTAAGAAGGAAAAGGGAGCTAAAGCTTAATGAAAACTGATAAAAATAACTCAGAAAAAAATAAAGATGCTAAGTATAATTTTCTTATGTATGTGCCTGAAATCA
This sequence comes from Clostridium sp., assembly GCA_022773025.1. Lineage (GTDB taxonomy): Bacteria > Bacillota > Clostridia > Clostridiales > Clostridiaceae > Clostridium_X. Next base: position 21,293 of record JALEZF010000043.1, read on the forward strand.
AACATGATACTTGGGAAGTTAACGATGAAGGCAGAGTTGTACTGTACTTTAAAGTAAACGATCCAATAAAAAGATTTGCAGGATGGCTTGTGAAGAAGAATCCAAATTGCGATATGACCTTTGATGAACCTTGTTCTGATGCTTGGCTCATGATAAATGGTGAAAACAGCATCTATGATATAGTGAAAGTAATGCAGAAAAAGTACAATGACTCTACAGAAAATGCCATATATAGACTAACAACTTATATGAAGTTCTTGTCCAAGAGAGGCTGGATAACATTTAAGAAGGTCAAAGAGGAAGAAGAAAATCAGGAAGCAGTATCAATATAAAAATCAGAAAGCAGCTTAGACCATAAGGTCAAGCTGCTTTTTTGCTGACAAACAGAAAACAAATAGTCCAGAAGGGATTTGGTATTATTATACTATTATTTCTTCGTTATTCTTTAATATAAAAGTGATGAAATTTTATATTAGATTTTAGAAATCCCCATGATAATGTATAATAATAGGTGGAAAATAATAATTTTTTTAAAGTTACAGTGTCTTATATGATAGGAGTGGGGATAATGATTAAGAACATAATTTTTGATATTGGAAATGTACTTTTAAATTTTAAGCCTAATGAGTATTTAGAAAGTAAGATAGCAAAGGAAAGCATTGCAGCAGTTAAAGAAGCTGTTTTTGATAGCCCAGAGTGGCCTATGTTAGATGAAGGAACTATAACAGAAAAAGAAGCTATAAGAGTGATAAGTGAGAGAAATGCAGAAATTAAAGAGTTAGTTGAATTGGCTTTTGATAATTGGTACGAAATGTTAACACCTATGGAGAGCAGTGTGGAATTGCTTAAGAGTTTGAAGAATAAGGGGTACAACATATATTATTTATCCAACTTTCAAGAGCTTGCTTATGATTACATCATAAGAGAATATGAATTCTTTGGATTATTTGACGGAGGAGTGGCTTCTTTTGAAGAAAAGCTTATGAAACCAGGAAAAGATATCTATGAAAAGTTAATGGAGCGCTATGATTTAAAACCAGAGGAATGTTTATTCATGGATGATACTGCTTTAAACATAAAAGGAGCAGAGAATGTAGGCATGAAGGGCATAGTATTTACTACAGCCGAAGATGCTAAGGACAAGCTTAAAGAATTTGAAGTGATAGTGTAGAGGCAAGAGATGAGTATATGTGAAGAATGTTATAGTGAATATAACCGTATTACTCCACTATTAAAGCCAAGAGAGTGCTTAGAAAATCATGAACAATATATTTGTGGAACTTGCGGTAGATGTATTTGTATTGCTAAGGATGAAAAGAGAAATGTGATGAGATGGAACTTTCCATTTAAATCTTTAGAAATAGCAAAATTATATCTAAGAACTGCTGATTTTACAATGAAAAAGCCTTGCGGGATTTATGAGTTAATCAATACCAAAGGAAGAAAATCTTATAGGATCTTTCCTGCCATCGAAGATTTAAAACTTTATCTTAATAAGAATAAGGATAAAAGCTGTGATTTAATGAAACCTGTTTATATAAGAGAAAAATATGAAGAGTTTCACAATACAGAAATTAAAGTTTTAAATAAAGAAGAAGTGGAATTATATTTGCTTCAGCAATCAAACAAAAATTAGATGCCCAAAGGAGAAAAAATATATGGCTAAACTTAGAAAAATGTTAGGGAATATAGAGGATCCTTCTATTGTGAGCTTAATGAGAATTATGGAGACACAAAGCAAAGTGACTTTAGCTCATTGGGCCATAACCTATGCGGAAAAGAATATATTGAGTATATATGAAAGTATATATAATGGAGATTTACGACTAAGGGATGCAATATCATCATCCAAGGAATATTTAGATGGTGCAAAAAAACTAGGGGAAGTAAAACCTATTTTAAAGGATTTGAGGGATATTGCTAAAGATATTAAGGATAATCCAATTGGAGAAGCCGCTGCCCGTGCAGTATCCACAGCTTGTGCAACTATCCAGACACCAACTAATGCACTTGGATTTACCTTTTATGCCGTTGCTGCTACTGTATATAATCAAGTTGGATTGTGTGAAAAACAAGAAGTTTATGATGAATTAGCAAAAATAGAATTTACAAAAATATTAGAGTCCTTCAATGAAGTCGCAATAGAAGGTGAAGAGAATCCTGCGAAGATAAACTGGAATTGCTAAACAGGGGAATTGATAATTTAAGAAACTTATAAATTTTAATTTATATAATAGATATTTAAATTTCAAGAAATCTATACTTTTTAAAGCTAAAAAAGTTAAAGTATAAAGAATGTAAAATCTAAACTAGAATAAATATAATAATGTGAGAAATAAAGGGGGGGCTTTGAGCTATGGACTCAGAGAGTAATCACATAGTTATTGAAGAAAAAAAGAGATATTCTCTTTTAGACCTTGGAAAAATTCTTCTTATTACAATGCCGATAGCCTATGTAGTTGGAGCTATAATAATGCTAATTATCATGTGTTGGAGGTTTTTCTTATGAAGAAGTTTTTTAGAGAGAAATCCATCCCGAAAGTGCCGTTTTTTATAATGATTATACTTTTGACTCTAGCAGCCTTAGAAATGGGAAGTGCAACCATACTGAAATTAGGCATTTATGCCAGTGTCACATCAGGTAATTCAATGGAAAAGACCATTCATGATGGTGGAAGAATTCTAGAAATAAGCTCTGCTGTGAAAAGTATCAAAAGAGGAGATTTAGTTTCCATTGAGGTTTATCTAGATGATGAAAAAACAATGATACTTAAGAGAGTTATAGGGATGCCAGGTGAGACCATTGATATAAAAGGAGCTAATATCTATATCAATGGAGAAATTTTGGAGGAGCCTTATGCATATTATAGTGAGGCAGGTAATGATGGAGTGAAGGGGACCTTAGGAGAGGATGAGTACTTTGTAATGGGGGATAATCGAATAGTAAGCTTTGATTCGAGACATATAGGTCCAATTCCAAAGGATGCTATAAAATCTGTTGTACTAAAATATAAATAAGTTAAAAATAAAATGGAATTACTAAATTTATAAAAGGGAACCCTAGAGTTTCCTTACTAACCCTAAATGTTCTTGAATCCTCCGCCTTTAACCTCAGATATATCAAGTATATTAAAGAAAGCATGAGGATCTTTTTTTAATATTTCATTTTTTAGCGCTATCATTTGGCGTGCAGTAACCACGCAATAAAGCATCTTTCTGTTTTCGTGAGTGAACTCACCGGTAGATCTTAAGGAAGTAACGCTGAGCAGCTGAGCGTGGCTTAAAAATAAATTAATTCCTAAAGAAACGATAAGTGTTCCTAAAAAAATTATCGGAATATCTAGTAAAAATTTTTTGCTTTTAGTTAATTGTTTCATGAAAAAAAACTCGTATATAAAAATTAAGTAGTTTAATCTATAGTGTTTTAAAGAAATAAGTCCATAAGTATTTCGTCATCAAATTGTCCATTTACATTAAAAAAGTTTTTATGGACTCCAATCTTTCGAAAGCCAAACTTTTCATATAACTTTATGGCATTGGCATTACTTGCTTTAACACCAAGAGAAAGGGTCTTTATAGTATTAGTACTTTTTGAAAAGTTTATAAGTGATGTCATCATATGTGAGCCTACCCCTTGATGCCAATGGGACTTTTTCACGGAGATAGCTATCTCTGCATTATGTTCAATCCTTTTACGAAATTTGCCAGTGACTTGAGCAACACTTATTATTTCATCATGGATAAGTCCTATAAGAATTATAGTATTTGGAGATGAATTAGTGGTCTCTATGAATTTCTTCTCCTGTTCTAAAGAGAGATGGAATTCACCTTTTCCGAAAAGTAGGTTATCACTTTCACCACCAATATTTTGAAGATAATCTATCATCTTTTCACCATCTTTAGTTTCAGCTTTTCTTATAATCAAATCTTCGCCGTTTTGCAATTTAACTTGGCTGATTATATTATTCATTTACAAACCCCCTTATATTCAAATAACAAGTTATAAACACTATAAGTTTTATTAATACGATTTTAATTTACCACAAACAACCAGTGAATTCTAGGTATAATAGATATAAGATTGGAAATATAGATTAAAAAATAAGAAACAGGATAAAGATATTAAATGATGGATGATATAAACAAAGCGTTAAAAATATAGAAAAAAATAAATCCAAAAAGGTACACGCTTTTGGGATTTATCTTTTTCCATTAAATTAGTTTTAGCCTTTGATTATATTTAATAGCTCATTTAGCTCTTTTATTTCATAAGTTGGCTTAACATCATAAAATGTATTTTCTAGAGCTCTGGGGTTGTACCAACAACTGTCTAAGCCAGCTTGTACACCACCTTTTATGTCTGAAGATAGAGAATCTCCAACTATAAGTGTTTTTTTAAGGTTCAAATCAGGAATCCTATCAAATACATAATCAAAGTATTCCTTCATAGGTTTTTGATATCCAGTATCTTCTGATACAAAGGTATCTAAAAAGTAAGGTCTAAGCCCCGAGGCATCGATTCTTTTATGTTGAGTTTTTGAGATACCGTTGGTTACAAAGTATAGTCTGCAGGATTTACTAAGCTCATCACAGATTTCTAGAGCACCATTTATTAAATCGTGGCCTTCACTTAAAGCTGTAAGATAAAGAAAATTAAAGTTTTCACCATCGGCAACAATGCCTATTTCATCAAAAAGCTTTTGGAATCTTGTTTTTGTTATTACGCTTTTTTCAATTAAGCCTTTTTCAAAGTCCCTCCAAAGCCCATTATTTATTTCATTATATCTTTTTTCAATATCCTCATTAAAAGTATAGTTGTGGTCTAAAAAGACCTTTCTAAGAGCTGATTTTTCGGCCTTTTTAAAGTCAAGTAAAGTATCGTCTATATCAAATAGTATTGTGTCATATCTTAGTTTCATAAAAGTTTTCCTCCTCAGTAAATAAAGTGTTTGTATATAAATTTTAATTTATCATAAAATCCTTATAAATTCTATAAGAAAAGGTTAAAGGTAAATAAGCAATAAAAATTCCCGCAAAGTACAAAACTTAGATGCTTCACGGGAAAAATCTAATCTGTAATTCTATTTTTTAGAATCAGGATTTTTAAATTCAGGTGCTTTAGGATCTTTCAAATCACCGAAATATTGCCCTAGTGTTGAAAGATTTAAGTATATCTTAGCATCCTCAGTATCTCCCCAATCCTTTAATGGGCCAGTACCAAGAATCTTATTGAAGGCTTCTCTAAACATTGTATTGTCAGCTTCTTCACGTTGAGAAGATATTCGATAGTTGCTCTTACACGCTTATCTTTTATCTGTCTATAAAGATTCTCATAAGTTGTTTTTGATCTTTGCTCATTTCCTATATTAGTTAGCAAATCTGCAGCTGCTATATCTAAAAATAAATCTTTAATTTTCTTATTCTTAACTCTAAAAATTTGAATAAAGTAGGTTAATGCAGCAGTTAGTTCCCCGTTAGCACCACCAAGTTGGTCCTGCATCAAATTTGCATAAGTAGAGTTTGGACCTTCTACCTTTACATCGAATAATAACTGTTTTTCATGTTTAAACATAATTGTCTCCTTATAGAATAGTAATACTTATTATTGTTCTATAAGAGAGGTAAGTTTATGCGGAACAATTAAAAATTCTATAATTAGTTTTTGGACAATAATCTATGCAGTAGTAATCTTTTCGCCATCATCAACTTTTAAGAAGATTAAAAGGCCTACTACAAATAGTATAATAAGACTTAGGACACCCTTTCTAGAATCGCCGGTTATTTGAGTTGTAAGTCCCATTAAAAGCGGTCCAAAGATTGCAGAGAATTTACCAACTATGTTGTATATTCCAAAGAATTCTGATGAGTTTTCCTTTGGAATAAGCTTACCAAAGTAAGAACGGCTGAGGGCTTGTATACCTCCTTGAGCACTTCCAACTAAGAAGGCAAGAATCCAATAGTGGAGTTCTGTAGTCATAAAGTATCCGAATACTGATATAAATGTATAAGTTACTATTCCTACAAGTATCATCTTTCTTGGAGAATATCTTTCAGCAAGCTTTCCATAGATTATTGCAAATGGAAAAGCTACCACTTGAAGTACCAAGAGTATTATCATAAGTTTTGAAGCACTAAGGCCTAAATCTGTTCCATAAGAGGTGGCCATTTTTATTATGGTGTTTACACCATCTATATAGAAGAAATAAGATATTAAGAATAAAAAAGTGCTTCTATATTTTGAAATATGCTTCACAGTTTTAACTAATCTCTTGAAGCTATTTCTTATAGCGTGTGGTTCTGGTTCTATATAGTATTCTTGATTTACATGCTTCATCATCGGTATAGAGAATACAAACCACCATAGAGCTGTAAGTATAAAGGCAACCCTTGTAGCGCCTATGGTATCTAAACCAACTAAGCTTGGTTTGCTGATTAACACCATACTTATTATAAAAGGAATACAGCTTCCTATATATCCATAACCAAATCCTAAGGAAGAGACTTTGTCCATTCTTTCCTCGGTAGTTACGTCTGTAAGGAAGGAATCATAAAATATGTTTGAACCAGAAAAACCTATTACACTGAAAATGTAGATTATACTACAGAATATCCAGTTTCCTTCACCAACGAAGGATAATAAGGCTGTAGAAATTACACCGATTATCAAAAATGTTGAGAAGAATTTTTTCTTATATCCCTTGTAGTCAGCTATAGCACCTAAGATAGGAGCTAGAATTGATATTATAAGTGTTGCGAAGGAATTTGTATAACCCCAATATGCTGTTGATGTAGCTGGTGACAGATTGCTTGCTGCTACAGATTTGAAGAACACTGGAAGTATTGCCGTGGTGATAGCTATTGAGTAAGCAGAGTTCGCCCAGTCGTACATAATCCAACTTTTTTCTTGTTTCGTCATTTTAAAATCGCCCCCCATAAAAAATTACCCATCATAATTGCAAAATAATAATTAAAAAGAGAAGACTCAGGTGGGTATATATAAATTATATATTAGCTATGTTAAGAACACATTACGCTTAAAAAGAAATATTTATTTCTATTTTGCAAGCATATATTTAATAAGAAGTTTTAAAGTATTCTCTAAAGCTGTTATATGAGTTCTTTCATAATGATGAGTAGCATTAACGCCAGGCCCTAAACATGCAAATTTTAAATCAGCTCCCCATAAAATTGCTTGACTGGCATCTGAACTATAGCTGTTAAATACGTCGACAGCATAATCAATTCCGTTACTTTCAGCTAATTGAACAAGCTTGTTTCTAAGATAAAAGTCATAAACACTTTTCTTATCCTTAGCTGCTATAGAAACGCTATATTCGCTAGAAGTTTGACCGTCTCCAACAGGAGCTATATCGATAGCAACTAATTCTTTAGTTTTTTCAGGTATAGCACAGGAAAGACCATGTCCCATTTCTTCATAATTGCTTATATAAAAGTTAGTAGTATACTTTGGCATGATGCTGTTAGCTTTAAAATATCTACAGATTTCAAGAACCATAGCCACAGCAGATTTATCGTCTATATATCTTGACTTTATAAAGCCAGAAGGAGTTACCTCAAAACGAGGGTCCATAACGACAAAATCTCCAACATTAATTCCTAACCTTAATACATCCTCTTTAGAAGTTACCTTTTCATCAAGACGTACAAGCATTGTATTTTCATTTCTTTCAGAGTTAGCTTTTTCTTGACCATATATGTGGCTAGCAGCATATTTAAAAGTTATAGAACCACGGATTTTTTCTCCTTTATTATTTATAACATAACAGTTCTCACCCTCTGTAGCTGCCCAAGCTCCTCCACCTATTCTATGATATCTTAAGTAACCATCAGGAAGAATTTCCTTAACCATAGCACCTAATGTATCCATGTGAGCAGAGATTGTAAGCTGCTCTTCATCGATTTCCCCACGAAGTGTAGCTATAAGAGCACCTTTTTTAGTAAACTTAACGCTTAAACCTAAAGCTTCAAAATCATTCTTGGCTTCTACAAGAGCATTTAGAGTATAGCCTCCTGGACTAGGTATGTTAAGGTATTTTTTCATCATTTCAAGAGTATTCACTAAATCTAAGTTCATTACTTTCTTACCTCCTAGAAATATCGTTATAGATAAATTATACCATGTTAAGACTTAATTTGGGAAAATATATATGATTTATAGAGGTTGAAAAACTATGTCTATATAATTTAAAATAAACTAGATAGGATAATTAATAAGTCTTAGAAGGCTTTTATATATTAAAGTGGTGAGAGGAATAAGGAATATGAATATTTATCTTGTAAGACATGGCGAAACAGATTGGAATAGTTTACGAAAATATCAGGGAAGAATTGATATAGAGCTTAATGAGAAAGGTATAGGAGAGGCTCATTTAGCAGGCAAAAAGCTTAAAGACTATGGTATAGATTGCATTTATTCAAGCACATTAAAAAGAGCTATGAAGACCGCTGAGATAATAAATAGCTATGCAAATACTGGGGAAATAACAACTACGGAGGAAATAATAGAGCTTAATTTAGGAGAATGGGAAGGAAAGACTTGGGGTGAAATTCAAGAAGAGTACAAGGAGTTTCTTACAACTTGGATGACAAACAGAGTGAAAGTTAAAATCCCAGGGGGAGAATCCTATGGTGACGCAGAGATCAGAGGAATAAACTTTCTTAGAAATCTTGTGAATAGCTGTAGCTGTGAAAATGTAGTTGTTGTATCACACGGAGCACTTATAGCTGCGGTTTTATGTTCCATACTGTCTATAGATGCAAATCATGAGGGGAATTTTAGAGTGGATAATTGTTCACTTAATCATATCCATTATGACAAGAAAGATGACAAGTTTACTGTTGTAACTTTAAATGATATAAGTCATTTAAGAAAAAAGTAATAAAAAATTCATGGAATATAGTTATTAAATATACTAGAATAAGTTAATAATATTAGACAGGAAAAGTTAAACTATAAGAATAAATTAGGGAAGGTGAGGTTATGAAAAAAAATACTATAGTAAGGGTATGTGCAACTGCACTATTATCCGCAGCAGTATTAGGAGTTTTATCAACAGTTGTGGAAAAAAACAAAGCTAAGGATGAGGAAAAAGAGGTCATTACTGCTTAGATTATGATTATGACCATAAAAAGAAAGGTTTCCAACAGCGGAAGCCCTTCTTTTTTGTGGAGAATATTCATACTGGAGTCTTCAAAACTACTAGCCTCCTAAGGTAATATCTTGCTTGTCGTACCATTCAAGGGCATCTATAAATTGTTGTGGATTGAAATCAGGCCAATAATCATCTATTATATAAAAATCAGAATAAACTGATTGAACAGGAAGAAAACCGCTTAAACGTCTGCGACCTCCCCACCTTATTATAAGGTCAATTCTAGATATGTCGTGAGACTTAAAATCCTGGTCCTTACTTAAAGGTTTGTTATAATTTAAGTCCCATTCCCAGCCATAATTCACTAGGAAATTAACCCTAGTTCCACCTTTACCGAAAACCCGTCTTGTGGTAAAAGGCTTCAATTCTTCTGGAAACATAGGAGAATCAGAATTTCCGATTACTAAAAGTTCAGCATCTTCTTTTGAAAGTATATTTACAGAATCTATACAAGCCTCTATAAAAGCGTCCTTCTGATAGGCAGGGCGTTTAGTATTATCAACTGTAAAACCGTAATAAGTGATTTCTTTTATGCCATACTGCTGGCACAATTTGAATAATATTAATCCAGGAGATATGCCAAAGTTATATCCCTTTTCTTTAGTCATTCCATGAGAAGCTGCCCATCTTCTATTGCCATCGGGGATTATTCCTATATGTTTTGGTAATCTCATATACATCACCTCGGAAATAGTATGCGTAGTTTTAGTGCTTATTATGCGAGGAAAATTATAAAAGTTAAGAGTGAGAAGCTTAGGGAGATTTTGTGAGAGTGCGGTGAAGTAGTGAAAGGTTTAAGTGAATTTTGGGAGAGAGGAAGAGATTAGGGGGAAGGGGGAAGAGGAAATGTTTATTTAAAGCCCAGCAAATAATTCTGCTGGGCTTTTTTAATAGCACATATTATCTCACTAGGGAAGACATGAAGCTCCAAAGGTCTGTGGAGTCTAGAGATATTATATTTCCGCTTAAGGCATCCTTTACATAGATAGTGTGTTCATCTATGATGTATAGGTCCAAGTTATCGCTGCTTTCACCGTATAGTTTTATAGTGTACTGAGGAAACTTTTGATAAGGAAGTTTCTCAGATGAATACATATTGGAAGTTTTAGCAGAGGATAGAATAGTTTTTAGTTCGGTTACATGATCTTTTGTAAGAGTCATGTAACGTCCGTTTGCTGCTTCTGTTTTAAGCTTTATAGTTTCTACATTTGGAATGGCGTTTTTCAAGAGATTTTCACCACTGAAGTAGTTGCATATGATGCTATAGAAGTTTTCTGGAACATCATAAAATTTATTTTCATAGGAGAATAAATTCTTAAAGTACAGGCCTTCAGTGTAGCAATGTTTTTTTACGAATTGAAGTTTTGCTAGCACTGGGGCAGAATATACATCAAAATCACCATCATGGACATTAGCAGTTTCAAGAGATGAAATAAGTGCATCTCCGTCATCTTTGGCCATGGTTATTGATATAAAGTCGTTAAACAATAAGTTAACCTCAATAGAGTTTGTATCGGGATCATTAGATTGCCATGCTATTATACCGATTATAGTAAAAAGGAGTATTGATAAAAATCCACAAATATATATAAACTTTTTTTTCATCTAATCATCACTCCTTATAATCCTATCAAATGACTCCAAAGCAGTGGGAGATTCGAATCTTCTATTATTAAACTCTACATAGGAGCCAGTCAAAGATATTTCTATATTTTTTCCATCTAATACGGCCTCTAAAGTTATGTCAGAATAGTTCTTTGATCCTTTAATATCAATAGGGTAAAGACTGCACAAGGCGCGGATTGCTCCATCTTTTAACTTTATATCTTTTCCTTTGTACTTCAGACTCGTAGCATTAAATAAATAGTATATGGATGAAGCTGCAAGCTTTGTTTCAGGGGAAACTGGATTTATTAAAGTGTATAAATCAGATGGCACATCTATAAATTTTCCCATACCATCATTAGAATCAAGATAAACCAAATTTTTATTTATGACGTATATATCTACTGTGCTAGAATCTATAAGGGAATTTCCATGAATCTTGTAAGCTGGAAATTCTTGAAGTTTGTATATAGTAGATAATATATCCCTATCATTTTTATATTTGGAATAGAGATCAGTGTTTATAGAACCTTTCTTTATAGCAGTTATCACTTCATCAGAAGCAGCTATAGTATCCTCCAAAGGCATATCCATCATTGAAATATAAAAAGTCTTGTCAGTAAGATAACCTTCTATGGGTTCATTAGTTATTATATAGTTATCAATTAATTTATAGAGCTTGGAGAGCTTACTTCCACCATATAAAACCCCATCTTTCATAAAGTACTTGGAGGAAATAGAGATACTATTTTTCTTGCCATCCTGCATATATGACAAAGTGAAGAAATCATTTATATTATAACTATCAAGCTTTCGAACCTCTTTCAAAGAGCTGCCAAGCTTTATAAAATCATTTAGCACCTCTTGGTCGTCTATTTTCATAGTATAATTTTTATGAATTAAGGTTAAATCATCTATATTGTTTAAATTTGGAGATTTCTTAAAACCATCCAAACAGAGTAACATAAAAACACCTAGTATTATGCAGCTACATAATGTCATGAGAGATGTTTTGTTTTTCATTCTAAACACCACCTAAAATCAGGCATTAAGATTATGCCTTTAATCATATACATTTTATCATTTAATTTAAATATGTACCACTATAGAGAATTATAACCAAAATAATGTAATAAAATATTAACTAAAAAAATATAAGTTTAAAAGATTAAGGTGTGAAAGAAATTTTAGATTGTAGAAAAGAGGAAAGGTGTACCACAAATACTTCGTGGCACACCTTTTAATAAAGTCAAAATATAAAATTTAAAAAATAATTTATTTTACAAGAGAATTCTTTTTCTCTAGGAAATCTTTGTAGATATGAATAACGACTGGTGACAATAGTAAAAGTGCTATAAGGTTAGGGAATACCATAAGACCGTTGAAGGTATCTGCAAGCTCCCATACTAAGTCAACTTTAGCGCAAGAACCTAGGAATATAAAGAACATAACTAATATCTTAAATGCCATAAGACCTTTGCCTTTGAATAGATATTTGATGTTTGCTTCAGCAAAGAAGTACCATCCAACTATTGTAGAGAAAGCAAAGAATAAAAGTGTTATAGCTATAAAGGCATTACCTAGAGAACCCATTCCAACAGAGAATGCTTCTTGAGTTAAAGCTATACCAGTATTTCCCTTTCCTAAAACACCAGTTGTCAATATAACAAGAGCTGTTAAAGTAAGAACTATAAATGTATCTATAAATACACCGACCATAGCTGATAAACCTTGTTCTGCAGGATGATTTACCTTTGCTATAGCATGAGCATGAGGAGTTGATCCCATACCAGCTTCATTTGAGAAAAGTCCACGAGCAACACCATATCTCATAGCGTTTTTAACAGTTACACCTAAAGCTCCACCAAGTACTGCTTGAGGATTGAAAGCACCTACAAATATCATTTCAAATGCAGGAATTATATGAGTGTAATTCTTAAATACTATAAATAAACTTCCAATTATATAGAATAAAGCCATTAGAGGTACAACTTTTTCAGTGAAAGATGCTATACGAGAAATTCCTCCGATAAATATGAATCCGGCTAAGATAACTATTACAACTCCAACCACCATTTGATTTACACCAAATGCTGAATGGAAAGCATCAGCAATTGAATTAGCTTGTACCATGTTTCCTATGAAACCTAAAGCTAAGATTATTGTTACAGAGAAGAAAGCTGCAAGCCATTTACAGTGTAGACCATCACGAATATAGTAAGCTGGTCCACCAGTAACTTGACCGTCTACTTTAGTTTTATATTTTTGAGCTAAAGTAGCTTCAGCGAAGATTGTACTCATTCCAAAGAAAGCACTAAGCCACATCCAGAAAATTGCTCCTGGACCACCAGATACTATAGCAGTAGCAGCTCCTGCAAGATTTCCTGTACCAACTTGAGCTGCAATAGCAGTTGCTAGAGATTGGAATGAAGACATTCCGTCCTTACCAGCTTTGTTTCCAAACTTTATGCCACCGAAAACTTGTTTAAAGGCAGCTTTAAATTTTGTAACTTGGACAAATTTAAGTCGAATCGAGAAGTAAATTCCTGTTCCACAAAGTAGAAAAATTAATACAGTATTCCACATAATGCCATTAAATTTTACTACGTAAGGTAATAATGCGTCCATCAAATCACTCCATTTCTTAAATTTTGTAAATAAATTGTTTATAATATAATTATACTATAAATGTAATTATTAATAACATTATAAGATTAAAATATAAAATTATGTAAAAAGATAAAAAAATACCCGGTTTTAATTTAAAATGAAGATAATTAAATATAGGTTATTAATGATTTGTTAATAATTTCATTTTTTATACAGTAAATGTTAACCTCAAATGTAGATTTATTAACGCAAAACATAGATAACTTAACTATAAAACGTTAAAGTTGTTATAAAGACCTCATATAGTTTGAGTTAATTACATTAAAATTAGTATTTAAAATCTATAGAATTATATGAATTTATATGAATTTAATTGTCATATATGTGGAAAGATAAATTTCACTCAATTAGACTTTATAATATATAGTTTCAAAGTTTAGTAGAATGTGTTTTAATTATAACATAAGTATGTTAAAGAATTAATAATTTAAAAGAAAAGAGTTTAATTTTAACCTATATGATGTATAATAATTACACAGGATAGAGTACAGAAAGGACAGGTTTTGTATGATAGCAATAGAAAATGATGGAATTAGAGTAGCCATAAGCGAAAAAGGAGCTGAGGTTAAAAAAGTATATGATAAGAAAAAAGGGTTCCAATTCATGTGGAACGGTGATAGACGTTACTGGGGAAAGGTGTCTCCAATTCTCTTCCCAATAGTAGGAAAGTTGAAAGATGACACTTATACTTTAGATGGAAAAGAATATAAATTACCAAAGCATGGTTTTTTAAGGGATCAAGAATTTACAGTAGATAGAAAGACAGACACTATGGTGCATCTGATGTTTGCTTCAGAAGGAAAGTTTAAGGATGTTTACCCATATGAGTTTGAAGTTCATGTAATATATGAGGTTACTGACAATATGCTTGATATAAACTGGCAGATTGTAAATCTTGAGGAGAAAGATATGTACTTCTCCATCGGAGGACATCCAGCATTTAAGGTTCCAATGCTAGAGGGTGAAACTATAAAAGATTACTATCTAGAGATTCAGCCTTCAGACAAACCAGTTGAAAGAATTGAAATGAATGGAGAAACTAAGTTAGAAGAGAACTTAGAAAAAGTATCTCTAAATCCAGAAATGTTTGAGCATGATGCTGTAATTTTCAGCAATGTAGATGGAATTGTACTTAAGAGTAACACAAATTCTCATGAAATAAGATTAGATTTTAAAGACTTCCCATATGTAGGAATATGGACTAAGTATATGGAAGAAGACAAAAATGTAGCGCCATTTGTATGCATAGAGCCATGGTATGGAATAGGAGATTTATTCTATACTGATGGAGATCTAAAAAATAAAGTTGGAATCAACAAGATAGATCCAAAAGACGTGTTCGACTGTGCTTATAGCATAGAGTTTATTTAAGAAAAAATTATTTGAAAGACAGCTGATTTATTTAAAATTAGCTGTCTTTCTTTTTGCAAATTATATAACAACAAGAATCGTGGTATAATATGGTATGAAACATACGTCGAACAGGAGGTACTAAAATGAAGCGACTCATATGGTTAATTCAAAGAATATAGAGTGGCTGATAGGATTATTCCGGTATCAGCCACTTTACATTACTTATTATTATATTTACCAATTTTATCATCTATTGATAGAATATCACCTTCAGCTCTACATACAACCTTAATATAAGCCGATACCTTGTCACAACCATTCTTTAAGGCCACAAGCTGACAGTTCTTTACGATTTCCATAAGTTCATTATAGTCTTCGCCCTCTATAGTTGTTTCAAAAGGTCCTACATAATAGTTAAGACCAGTACTAGCTATGTAAGCGATGACCTCATCAACTATTCTTATTAAATCATCATTGTTATGAACGTCAGGTAAAACTTGTATTGCTACACTTGCTTTCATATTACTTTCTCCTCTCTATTTCATTTTTGAATGATTCTATATATTTGTCACAAAGAGCTGCAATTTTTTCAGGTGTTTCATTACAGGAGGAATCATAGACACCTACAGTATAGAAACCAGCTTTCTTGGAAGTTTCTATAGCGTAAAGGGCATCTTCATATACTGCGGTTTCATCCTTTTGGGCCTTCATGCGATTTAATGCTAAATAATATATATCGGGTTGACTTTTTCCAACTCCTGTTTCATCACAGCTTATGACTTCTGAAAAGTATTGCATTATATGATTTCGCTCTAAAGCATGTACAGCCAAGTCTTTAGAAGTAGCTGTTGCTATACACATTATAATACCTTGAGACTTTAGGGTTTCTAGATATTCTCTTACATAAGCCTTGCAAGGGATTTCATATAGATACTGATTTTCTATGAATGAATTTATTTCTTTAAGTACTTCCTCTACAGTGCCGTTGATATTGTAATGGTCAATGAAGTAATTTGAGGATTCCTTCATTGACATAGGACGTATTGTATCTATTAAATTATCTTCAGGAATTTTACCTTTGCTTACTAAATAATCACGTCCTAGATTGTGCCAGTATGGCATGGAGTCTAAAAGTGTGCCGTCCATATCAAAGATGGCAAATTTAAACCTCTTCATAGTGGCCTCTTTCATTTAAAGTTTCTTCATTCATAAGACTGATCTCATCTATCATGTGCATTTTAAAAGTCATGGTTCCACCTTGACACTGAAGAGTTTTCTCGTAGGCTAATTCTCCGCTTATACCCATAGCCATTACGGCAGTTGCAGTTGCATCAAGTATATTGTTAGGATTAGCTCCACAGAAAGCCCCTATCATTGAAGTGAGCATACATCCTGTTCCAGTAATTCTAGACATTAATGCACAGCCATTTTTGATGAGGTATGCTTTGTCTTTAGAGGCAACTATATCTATTTCACCTGATATTGATATGATACAGTCTAACTTTTCAGCTAGTTTTTTAGCCATATCAACGAAGTAAGGGGCTGACTCCTCTGATATTTTATCTTCTTTTGCAGCATCAACACCAGATACACTGCCTGTGCCTGTAGCTATAAATTTTATTTCTGAAGCATTGCCACGAATCACTGAAAAATGAATATTATCTTTTAGTTTCCTAAATGCATTTTGTCTAAATGAAGAAGCACCAACTGCTACAGGGTCAAGGATAACGGGATGTGAAAGCTCATTGCTTTTACGCCCAGCGTTAATCATAGCATTTATGCTATCTACAGTTCCCATATTCAAAACAAGACTGCTGCAGCCTGCTGTTATTTCAGATGTCTCCTTTTCATTATTAGCCATGGTAGGGGAACCACCACAAGCTAGAACCACATTGGCACAATCATTTACGGTGACAAAATTAGTAATACAGTGTACAAGTGGTTCATTTATTCTTACATTGTTTAAAAAGTTTTTCATAGTATTTTCACCTTCCTATAAGTTTCTTTAATATAAATTTATTGTTCTACAAGCATTCTATTTATCATCTGCCATACTTTTGCCCTTTTCAGCATCTTTATAATGGCAAAGCCAAGACATGCTCCCATAAGTGATGATGGCAGATATGAAGGGATGAATATCCAGAATGGTGTACTTGGATTTAATCCATAAAACTGAACCATGAAAGGATATACTAAAAGAGCACTAAGGATACCAGTTCCAACCACTTCACCAACTACAGCCATATAAGTCTTTTTTGTAAGCTTATAGGCAAGTCCTGAAAGAAAGGCTCCTACTATGGCACCTATAATTGCTTGGATAGTTCTACCACCAAGAAGTATTCTCATTATTCCAGTTAAAAAAGCGCTGGTGAAGCCTCCAACTGGGCCAAGCATTACTCCAGCAATGACATTCATCATATGCTGAAAAGGGGCCATCCTCGGAAAATATACAAAGGTGCTGAGGACATAGCTTATACAGGATAAAAGGGCTATAAAGATTAATTTTTTAGTTTTTTGATTCTTCATAAATTAATTCCTCTTTTCGTCGTTATGTGTGTCTATTAATTAGGTGCAATAAAAAAGGCACAAAAAGAAGATGTACCCGCGGTGGTGCACCCCTTTTTATGCCTAGGTATTTTAAATTCTATGAATTAAAACATTGACCTAATTAACATAAAAGTTACGTAATACGTATTTAGTTTTTTAATAATTATTCAGTATAGATTTTCTTAAGGTTTCTAGCAGCAGCTTCTATATCTGGTTTTGCAATGATAGCTGATATAACAGCTAGTCCATCTATTCCAGTTCCTTTGAATTGGGCTGCATTTTTTTCATTAACTCCTCCGATAACAACTATAGGAATTGTAACTGCTTTTCTTATTTCAGCTAAGCCTTCCATAGTAACGGCGCGAGCATTATCTTTTGTAGAAGTAGGGAACATAGCTCCAACTCCAATGTAATCAGCACCATCATTTTGTGCCTTTACAGCTTCAGATACTGTAGCAGTAGATACACCAATGATTTTATCATCACCAATGATTTTGCGTACAACTTTTGCTGGAAAGTCAGATTGTCCAATATGAACGCCGGCTGCATCTACAGCTAAGGCAACATCAACTCTATCATTGATTATAAGAGGGATGTTGTAGCTGTCGGTTATAGTTTTCACACGGACTGCTGTGTTATAAAAATCTAGTGAAGAACAATCCTTTTCTCTCAATTGCACAAGGGTAACTCCACCTTTGATAGCTTTCTCTACGGCTTCTTCGATGGTATCAGTGCTCATAAGATCTCTGTCTGTACATAAGTACAATGTATAATTCATATATGCTCCTTATCTGCTGTAATGTAACAGCATTAATAAATTAACTTCGATGCATAAAACAATAAAAGTGCATTGTCCTAAGACAGCGCACTCTAAAAATCTCATTTTACGCTCCCTACGACAGTTTTAACTGACAGGTTATAAGGGTCAGGTTTCACCTTCTCAACTTCAGAACGTTTAGTTCTTTAGTTCCCCTGCGAAGCTATTATTAAATTTTAATAATTATATTTTGTAGCTACAGGATTATTGTATCATGTGAAGATTAAACATACAAGACAGGAGAGATATATAAAATATAAAATAATCAAAAAGGGAATATAAAATTTAAAGATAATGAAATATTCGGAAAAATCTGATTGAATGTGAAATACTGCCATGATATAATAAAGTCAACCTATAGGATAGCTGACAGGAGGGGGACACAAAGTATGAAACTAATTACACGAAATCCGCTGCAATCAGAAATAATTGAATATATAAAGCAATATATAGAAAAAAATAATCTTCAAAGTGGGGACAAGCTACCTTCTCAAGCAGAAATGATGGAGATGATAGGAGTGAGTCGATCTTCACTTAGAGAAGCTATAAAAACTTTGGAAGCAAAGAATATATTAGAAACCCTAAATGGAAAAGGTGTTTATGTGAAAAATATTTCAACTAACATAATATCAACTCAAATAGAGATTGGAAAAGAAAAAGAATCCCTACACGAAATACTTATTGCAAGAAGGACACTAGAAAAAGAAATATTAAAACTTGTCATCGAAAATGCCACAGAAGAGGAAGTTGACAATATAGGCGCTATTGTCAGCGTAATTATGGATAAATATCGGAATGGACAAGACCAAAATGCTGAAGATAGGGCATTCCATAAAGCCATATATAGCAGTTGTCATAACAATATTATGAAACAGCTTATATATTCTATAGAGTCCATGCTTCAAAAATTCTGGTCATATCCACTGGGGATGGATGATCCATTTTTGGATTCTATGCCTCTTCATGAGGAATTATTTAAGGCGATCAAGGATCGAAATGTCAAAAAGGCTCAAGAGATAAATGATAAGATACTGGATATAGTATGGAATGACATAGATTCAGTCCAATAATAAAAGTTGAATCATCAAGTTTTATTATCTAAAGCTAACTGATAGCTGACATCTTATAGCATAGGGGATTATAAAAATAAATATATTATTTACTATAAAATGGGGGCAATAGTATGGTATTTGAACTTGAAAGAATAGAGAGAATAGCAAAAGATCTAAGTGAGTCTATGTATTCAGATAAAGCTTCAATAACGACTTACGAAAGTTACGATGGAAGAGACAAGCCTATAGATGAAAGTAAGTGGGAGACATATGAAACAGGAAGCTTATGGGGAGGATATGATAAATATAGATGGTTCAAGGTAAACGTAATTATACCTGATAGATTCAAAGATAAAAAGGTGATTTTCAAGATCACAACAGGACATGAAGGTGAATGGGATGCACTAAATCCTCAGTTTTTAATTTATGTAAATGGAAAAATAGTTCAAGGTCTTGATGTGAATCACAGGGAGATAACCCTAAGTGAAAAGGCAGAGCCGGGAAAAGAGTACATAATCGAACTTTTAGGCTACAGTGGTCTTTATGAGAGAAAGGTCATGATAAGTACAGACTTATATGTTTTGGACAGGGAAATAGAGAGCCTTTATTATGATATAAAAGTACCTGCATCTATTGCAGAGCTTTTAGAAGAAAATGATGATAATAGAATAAAGCTTTTAAATAAACTTGGACAAGCAATTGATATTTTAGATTTGAGAGAGATTTACTCAGAGGAGTTTTATGACTCTTTACATGTTTCAAGGAAATATCTAAAAGAAGAGCTTTACACAAATGTGAATTACGATAATCCATTAGTGACAGCTATAGGGCATACACATATTGATGTGGCATGGCTATGGACCATAGCCCAGACAAAGGAGAAAACCATAAGAAGTTTTTCCACAGTATTAAATTTGATGAAGGAGTATCCAGAATACAAATTCATGTCTAGCCAGCCTCAGCTTTACGAGTATGTAAAAGAAAATGAACCAGAACTTTATGAAGAGATAAAAGAGAGGATAAAAGAAAAAAGGTGGGAAGTTGATGGGGCCATGTGGCTTGAAGCGGATTGCAATATACCATCAGGAGAGTCCCTTATAAGACAGATAATTTTTGGACATAAGTTCTTCAAAGATGAATTCAATATAGAAAGCAAGAGCCTATGGCTTCCAGATGTTTTCGGATACAGTGCAGCACTTCCTCAAATTTTAAAAAAGAGTGGTATAGAGTATTTTATGACAACAAAACTTGATTGGAATCAATTTAATATGATTCCAAATGACACTTTCACATGGAGAGGAATAGATGGCAGTGAAGTACTTACTTACCTAGTGACTACCAGTGATTACAGAAAGGCAGGTGGGGTAAGTTTTAATGAGCAGAGAAATAAGACAACCTACACAGGTATAATAAATCCAAATCAAGTTATGGGAACGTGGAAAAGATATCAAAATAAAAATCTTTCATCAGAAACTCTTATGCTATTTGGATACGGGGATGGGGGTGGCGGTCCTACAAAAGAGATGCTTGAAAATGCTAGAAGGCTTAAATTTGGACTTCCAGGCTGTCCAAGAGTAGACATTGGGTTTGAAACAGAGTTTTTTCACAGATTGAGGGAAAATGTAAAGGAAAGCAAGGAACTTCCTACATGGGTTGGAGAGCTGTACCTAGAATACCATAGGGGGACTTATACATCCATAGGAAAGAATAAGAGGCACAACAGAAAGGGCGAAGTGCTGCTTCAAGATTTAGAAACACTCTATTCTATAAATAAAGAAATTGGAGGAGAGTATCCTAAGAAAAATATAAATAAAGCTTGGAAAACATTGCTTTTGAATCAGTTCCATGACATCATACCTGGTTCATCAATAAAGCAGGTATACGAAGATTCTGATAAGCAGTATGAAGAAATGTTTAATAGATGTGAGAAGTTAAAGGAAAAAGCTGTAACTGAGATAAGTTCCAACATAAATTTAGAAGAGGATTCAATAATAACCTTCAATACTTTGTCTTTTGATAGGGATGATTTAATTGAAGTTGAGGTTCCAAAGGGATTAGAACTAAAAGGCCTGAGAGATAATCTAGGAAACATTATAGATATTCAGAAAAGCCGTGATGGAAGCAAGATAATATTCTTTGGACGAAATATACCATCAAAAGGATTTAAGTCATATAGAATTTTAAAGGACGAATCAGCTATAAAATATTCAGATCATATAAAAGTTTTTGAAGATTATTTCGAGAATGATTTCTTTAAGGTGAAGTTTGACAAGGAGTATAACATCATATCTCTATTTGATAAAAAAAACTGCAGAGAAGTTTTAAAGGATGGCACAAAGGGAAATTCTATAAAGGCTTATGAAGATAGACCTATGAGATGGGAAAATTGGGATATAGATATATACTACAAGAAAAAGATGTGGGAAGTTAAGGATATAGAAAAAGCAGAATTTATAGAGAGAGGTCCTATAAGATACTGTCTTAGAGTAACGAGGAGATTTTGTAAATCAGAAATAACGCAAGACATGTGTTTCTATAGGGATATACCGAGAATAGATTTTAAGACGGTTGTCAACTGGCAAGAAAAAAATATTCTTCTCAAAGCTGAATTCCCTATAGATATAAATACGGACAAGGCGACTTATGATATTCAATATGGAAATGTAGAAAGACCTACTCATAGCAATACAAGCTGGGATCTAGCAAGATTCGAGGTATGTGGACACAAATGGGCTGATTTATCAGAAGGTGGCTATGGAGTTAGTTTGTTAAATGATTGCAAGTATGGACATGATATTCAAGATGGAATAATGAGACTTACTCTTCTTAAATCAGGAACCTATCCAAATCCAGATGCGGATTTAGGAATACATGAATTTACTTATTCTATCTATCCACATAAAGGAACTTGGAAAGAAGCAGACACTGTGAAAATGGCATACAAGGTTAATGTTCCAGCATACGGTCATTATGAAAAGAAGCATAAGGGAAAAATAAATTCAGATATGTCACTTGTATCTTTGGAAAGTCAAAGCTGTAGCCTCGAAATAGTAAAGGAAGCAGAAGAAAGTCAAGACACAATAATACGCTTATATGAATATTCAAATACAAGGCAAAAGGTAACCATGACATTCAATAGAGAAATAATAGAAGCTTATGAGTGTAATATGTTAGAGATAGAAGAAAAGGGCCTTGAATTGAAATATAATTCGCTAACTTTTGAAATGAAGCCATATGAGATAAAAACTCTCAAAATTAAATTTTAGGGAGATATAAATATATTTAAACATACAAAAGGAGGAAGGTTAAATGAAAAAGTTAACTGCCATAGTAATTGGAGCTGGAGACAGAGGTACAAATGCATATGCTCCATATGCGTTAAACAATCCTAATAAACTAGAAATTGTAGGAGTAGCTGAACCATTAGAGGACAGAAGAAATCATTTTAAGGAGAAGTTTTCTTTAAATGATTCTCAGTGCTACAAGTCATATGAAGATATTTTGAAAGAAGAAAAACTAGCTGATATAGCCATAGTAGCTACTCAAGATAAGATGCACCTTGATCCAGCGCTAAAAGCTTTAGAGCTAGGCTATGAAGTACTTTTAGAAAAACCAATGTCACCTGATGCAGATGAGTGCATAAAGATGGCTGAAGTTGCTGAAAAGAATAATAGAATTTTATCAATCTGCCATGTTTTAAGGTATACAAGCTTCTTCCAAAAGATAAAAGAAGTTTTAGACCAAAATAGAATTGGAGAGATTGTTTCAGTAAATCACAATGAGAATGTAGGGTATTATCACCAAGCTCACAGCTTTGTAAGAGGAAATTGGAGAAATACTGATATTGCTGCTCCAATGATATTAGCTAAGAGCTGTCACGACATGGATATACTTTTATATCTTGTAAACAAAAAATGTTTGAATGTTTCTTCGTTTGGTTCTTTAAAGCACTTTAAGGAAGAAAATGCTCCAGAAGGGGCACCTATGAGATGCTTAGATGGATGTCCCAATGAAAAGAAGTGTCCATTCTATGCACCAAAATTCTATCTTACAGACAATACAGCATGGCCAACTAACACTATATCCACTGATTTATCCTTTGAAGGAAGAGTAAAAGCTTTAAAAGAAGGACCTTATGGAAGATGTGTTTATCATTGTGACAATAATGTAGTTGATCATCAAGTAGTTAACCTAGAATTTGAAGACGGAGTAACGGCTACTTTCTCTATGTGCGCTTTTACTCATGATATAGGAAGAACTCTAAAAATAATGGGTACAAGGGGTGAACTCCGTGCAAATATGAATACTCGTGAGATAGAAGTCCATAACTTTGTAGATAACAGCGTAGAAAAGATAACTTTAAAGCCTACAACTTCTGGTCATGGTGGTGGAGATTTTGGACTAATCGAGGATTTCTTAAATGTTGTTTCAGGAAACAGCAAAGAATCCCTTTCCTCTGCAAAAACTTCAGTTCAAAGCCATTTGATGGCATTAGCTGCTGAAAAATCACGTGTAGAGCATAGAATAGTTTCTATAGATGAATTTTATAGATAAATATTTTATAGAGATATTTGAATATTAATTAAAGGATTTTAGACCAATATAACATAATCTTAGGGTCTGTTGCAGGTTAATAACCGAAACCAGAAGCTATAATTTTAGACCAATATAACATAATCTTAGGGAGTAAAGGACATGATAAAAATTACTTTTATGGGGGCAGGAAGTACTATTTTTGCTAGAAATGTATTGGGAGACTGTATGTGTACACCTGCTTTATGCAAGTGTGAAATAGCATTATATGATATTGATGCAAAGAGATTAGAGGAGTCAGAGATAATTCTTAAGGCTATCAATAACAATGTAAATGAAAATAGAGCTGTAATAAAGACATATTTAGGAGCTGAAAATAGAAAAGAAGCCCTTAGAGGAGCTAACTTTGTTGTAAATGCAATTCAAGTTGGAGGATATGATCCATGTACTATTACTGATTTTGAAATTCCAAAGAAATATGGCTTAAAGCAAACTATTGCAGATACATTGGGAATTGGTGGAATTATGAGAGGTCTTAGAACCATTCCTGTTATGAGAGATTTTGCAAGGGATATGGAAGAAGTATGCCCTAATGCATGGTTTTTAAATTATACTAATCCTATGGCCATATTAACTGGCTATATGCAAAGATACACAAATATTAAAACTGTGGGATTATGTCACAGTGTACAAGTATGCTCTGACCACCTTTTAAAAGCTTTAGGAATGGAAGATAAACTTGATGGAAGAAAAGAACTTATTGCAGGAATAAATCACATGGCATGGTTACTTGAGATTTATGATAAATGCGGTAATGATCTGTACCCAGAGATAAAGAGAAGAGCAGAAGAAAAGAACAAAAATGAAATTCACGATGATATGGTTAGGTACGAATATATAAAGAGATTAGGATATTACTGTACAGAATCTAGTGAGCACAATGCAGAATATAATCCTTTATTCATAAAGAATAAATACCCTGAGCTTATAGAGAAGTTTAACATTCCACTAGACGAATATCCAAGGAGATGCATAAAGCAAATTAGGGGTTGGGAAGATGAAAAAAATAATATATTAAATGATGGCAAAATAACTCATATCCGTTCTACAGAATATGCATCATATATTATGGAGGCTATAGTTACAAACAAGCCATGTAAAATAGGCGGTAATGTAATAAACACTGGGCTTATCGATAATCTTCCAGCCGATGCCTGTGTTGAGGTGCCATGTCTAGTAGATGCTATGGGAGTTACCCCTTGCCACATTGGAAAGCTTCCACCTCAGCTTGCAGCAATGAATATGACAAATATCAATGTACAGCTTTTAACTATTGAAGCTGCAATCACTAAGAAACGTGAAACTATATATCAGGCAGCAATGCTTGACCCACATACAGCAGCGGAATTATCTATGGATGATATTGTAGCTATGTGTGATGAACTTGTAGAGGCTCACGGAGAATACATGAAAGAATATGAGCGATAGTAATATGAAATTGCTTTAAAATTAAATTTATCATATAAAATTTTTCCCGAATGATACTTCCCATAGATTAATTTCTATGTAGGAAGTATTATTTTTTTGTGATAAATTAAAACATAAGTGAAACTTTTTTTAGTATGTGGCAGTCTAAAGGATGTAATGGTCAGCTGATTAAGAAAGTTAAAAATCTCATTACTAGTAAGAATTAAGGGTGTGGGCATAAAATGGACGATATTTTAGAGGTTAAGAGAGCCGTAAAAGGAGATAAGGAGGCTTTCTCAAACCTTATGAAAAACAATAAAGAATACTTATACAGAGTAGCTTTTATGCATATGAAAAATCAGGACGATGCTTTAGAGGTAGTGCATGAGACGGTTTATAAGGCTTTTATTTCTATAAATGGGCTTAAGAAACCAGAATACTTCAGAACTTGGATTACACGAATGCTTATAAATACTGCTATAGATAGTATAAAGAAGCGTGAAAGACATATGGCTATAGAAGATATTCAAAGGTGTGAGGAATATATCTTAGAAAAAAACAGTGATATATCTTTAGACCTGCGTAAGGAACTAGACGAGCTTAAAGATGATTATAAAAATGTAATCACTATGAAGTATCTTCAAGATATGAAGATAAGGGAAATTGCTAAAGCCATAGGCAAATCTGAAAATACGGTAAAGACCAACTTAAGGCGAGGACTTAAGATTCTAAAAACCAGATTAGGAGATGATTATTAATGAGCGATGATATAAGAATTCCTGAAGAACTTGATTCAATTATAGAGGATGCAATAAATAAAGGTGAGGAGCACAAAAAAAGAGAGAAACAAAAGAGAAATAAAAGGAGAAGTGTAGCAGCATCATCATTATGTGCATTACTTACACTTGGATTTAGTAATGAAGCTTTTGCAGAAAAGCTGCCTTTCTTAGGAAATGTATTTAAAGAAATAAAATACTCATTAGTGGACAAAAATGAATATACGAAATATGCTCAAGGCATCAATGTAGAGAGCAGCTATGGTGATATATCTATAAAGGTTGAAGAGGCAGTTTGTACAGATGATAATTTGTTTATAAGTGTAGTTATAAAGAATAAAGCAGGCTTTAACAAAGAGGATAATGATATAAGTGAATATATGGATCATGCTCAAATAGGTTTCGAAGAGATTGCTAGAGTGGATTTTAAAGATTACTATGAAGATGACTTTAAAGATATATATAGAAAAATATCAGTTGGAAAAAGGTATAAGAATGGCTTTGAAGGTCTCCATTCATCACAAGGAGCCTTAGGAAATTTTGTGGACGAGAACACTTTTATAGGGGTAATAAAATATGATTTATATTCCTTAAATGAAGAGATTCCAGATAGCTTTAAAGTTAAACTAGACATCAGCCGTTTGGGATATGGACTTAGAAAAGGGGAAAAGGACCAGGGAAGAACAAATATTAATGGTAAGTGGAATTTAGAATTTGAAGTTAAAAAGTCAGATTCGGATGCTGTAAAGACGCTAAAGCCAAATATAAATACTGATGGAATAAATATAGAAGAAATATCATTAACTCCGTTTGTCACCACAATAAAAGTGGAGCTTCCAATAGAACTTAAAAATAAATTCTATAAGCCAGTAATTGAGGATGATAAAGGTAATAAAGTTGATTTTCAATCAGGACATATAATTGAAGAGACAGAAGATAAGATTACTGTAATTTATGAATGCAGAACTATAAATAAAGATTCACAATATATAAAGTTAAAACTTCCTGACAAGAACGATGAGACTAGAATAATAGACGAATTGACAATTGGCCTAAGAGGTGAAGCGCCATTTGACAAGTAAATTGACAATAATGTCTAAAAAAAATTGTGTTTCATAAGGAACGCAATTTTTTTATTATAGCTAAACCCTTGAAATATAATAATTTTAACTATAAAATTTGGAGATAATAAAGTTGGCATGATATATGCTTAATATATAAGTATATTAATATAATAAAGTTCTATAAAAAATTAAGCTTTTATATTAAGTGAATATAATTCCAATATTAAAATGACATTATCAATAAAACCTATATATAAATTAAGTCTACATGAGCTTTAATTAGCTGAAAACACCGCCTTTTTATCTTTGAGATAGAAAGCGGTGTTTTCAGTTTATAGATATATAAAAATTTTTTTACACTGTGTATTAATTTAAAAATGTGGACATCATATAAGATGTTAATTGAATATAAAGCTTAAATACATAAAGTAGCAAAAAAGTAATGAATAAGTAGTATTGAAAATTATATTTTAAGTTTTATTAATCTACATTGACATTAGGAAAAATTTAATTTAGTGTATATAATATACAATCAGAGAATAAACATAAGTATGGAGGATATAGATATGTTTTTAAATGAATTAAATGAGAAGCAAGCTGTTGCATTTATCAACTTAGTTACAGAATTTGCGCTATCTGACCACGATATCGGAAAAGAAGAAGAGGTTCTTATGGAGAAATTCTGTGAGGAAATGGGACTTTCAGAAGAAGTTATAGTGGAGATGGATGAAGATGAAGCTTACAAAGTAATCGAAGGAAGTTCTGATAGAATAACAAATATAATGTATTTTGAACTTTTGAGAATCGGACTTGTTGATGATGATTATGACTTTAAAGAAGTAGATTTCATAGAAAAATTTGGAGATAAGATGGGAATACCAAGAGCAAAGAGAATGGCAATTGTAAATTATTTTTATAAATTCCCAGATGCTGAACCAAAAAATATGGAAGAAGCTATAAGTGAAGCGGAAGAACTTTTAAGATAGGACAAAATATAAGAAAACTGAAATTTTATAAAAATATAATTTAAGAATTTGCATTATGAAATTATAAGATATAAAAATATGCAGGAATCATAAAAGAAAGTGAGGTACCAAAAGGCATCCTCACTTTTATTATTTTCCTTCATTAGCATCTAGCTTTTTATTGTACATAAACATATAAAAGGATGCTGCAAATATTATCCCGTATCCAATGAAACTGAATATATCAGGAAATACATCGAAGATTAGGACACTTATTACAGCTGAAAAGATTATATTTGTGTAATCAAATATAGAAACCTCCTTTGGTGGAGCATATCTATAAGCTAGAGTGATTCCAAATTGACCCATGCTAGCGAAAACCCCCGATAGCAAAAGGTAGATAATTTGCTTTGCTGTCATGGGCTCGTAGGTCATAAACATAAAGGGAAGTATGGACACTACGGAGAATAAGGAAAAGTAAAATACTATGGTATAAGACTGCTCCCGTCCACCCAAAGCTCTAAGACAGGTATAGGCTACAGCTGCACAGAGTCCCCCTAGAACCCCAACTAATGCTGGCAGCATATCAAAGCTGAAACTCGGCTTTATTATAAATAGGGCTCCAACAAAAGCTGTAACTATTGCTAAAGTTTGCTTTTGATTTATGTTCTCTTTTAAAAATAGAGAACAGAATATTATAACAAAGAAGGGATTTAGTTTGTTTAACATATTTGCATCTGATAAGACGAGCCTATCTATGGCATAAAAGTTACACAATACTCCTATAGTTCCAAAAACGGAACGAAGGAGTAGAAGTTTTTGATTTTCTCTTTTACCGAAGAAACTTTCCTTATGTTTTATGATAAGTGATAGAGCTATCACTAAAGCTACTAGGTTTCTAAATACGGTCTTCTGAAAAGCTGGAAGATCTCCAGATAATTTAACAAAGGTAGACATCATGGCAAATCCAAAAGCTGAACATATCATAAAAGCTATACCTTTGCTTCTATTGCTTATATTTTTGAAACTAATTTTAAACGCCTCCTCATTTGTATGAATAAAATTTAATGTTATGTATATATTCGTGTGGTAAAAAGCTTTCAAATGTAATCAATTGCTCAACCGAATCATAACTATTTCTGAACGGCTTCCGATTCGAATGGGTGGTCCCCAAGTCCCATAACCAGAGGACACTATGACGTTAGTATTGTCAAACTTTTTAAAACCATAGTCAATATCGAAAATACTGTGAGTAACTAAGTTGCATGGGAACAGCTGGCCTCGATGAGTGTGACCAGATACCTGTACATCTATGCCATTAGCCACAGACTCATAGATGTCATTTGGAACATGATTTATAAGTATTGAAAGTTTATCTTTATTAATAGTGTCAGTTATATCACTCAAAGGTTTATCATTGCCACCATATCTTAAGATAGCCTTATCATCCTCACCTACTATATAAAATTCGTCATTTATAAGCATAGTTTCATTACGAAGAACATGAACTCCATTATTACGCAAAATATCAGCGATTTCATCGCTACGGCCCGTGTAAAAGTCATGATTTCCTAGAGCAAAAAAAGTTCCATATAAGCTCTTTATATTTTTTATTTGACTTAGCATATCCTTTTGGAGCACTGGTTCTAGGTTGCTGTCTATAAGGTCTCCTGCTATTATTACAGCATCTGCATCTAAATCATTAATTTCATCTATCATGGTTTTGAATCTAGAATTTCCTATGATTTCTCCAAGATGTATATCTGAGACAAGGACTATATTAAGAGTTCCACCTTTCAAAGGCTTTTCTGTAGTTATATCATAGTACTTTACATGTGGAGAAAAAGCAAAATATGTCCCCACAACTAGTAGTATGGCTATGAATAAAAGACTTATACCATGAAAGTCTAGGTTTCTATTCTTAAAAATTTTGTGAAGCAATGAAGCTATTGGAAATAATATTATCATATAAAGTAGAGCTGCCATGTAGTAATATCCTATCAAGGATAAAACTTTAGAGAAATTAGAAGGAAGAAATCTTCCTGTAAATTCACCTAGCGCAAAGGATAGAGCCACAAAGGAAAATACAACCCAATAAGCTTTTGTATTTGGGTTTGCAAAATTCCGTAAGCTTTTCAAAATCCTTTTTCCTATAAAAAAGTTTATGATTATATAGGCAGTTATTATAGAAATTCCTAAAAAAAACATACAAAATCTCCTCTATCAGTGAATCACAGTTACATGCTGTGGATTAAATCTAACTCTTTTCAAAAAGTCCTCTATGATATAGGTGAAGCCTCTTTTTGTGAGAGTATTATCCCAATCTCCAAACTTCTTTGTTGAAGTAGTGTTGTTTTCAAAATAAGAAGTTTCGGTCAAATTTGATACAATGGCTTTCTTTCCAGAGGACATATACTCCATAGTTTCCTCACGGATTCCATTATCCCTGTTCATTATTCCTATAGCTGTTGTGAATTTATTGGACAGTTTTATAACCACATTCTTTAATCCACTTTCATCCTTTAGGCTATCCACAGTTAAAGTTTTATAATCATCACCCATAAGAAATCTTAATGTATCAACCACATGAATGAAGTCGTCAAATACAAAAACTTTTGGAGTACCAGGGAGATTCACTCGATTCTTCTACATAGACATGAATGCCACTTTTCAAAAGCTTTTCACAGATTTCATAGTGAGATTCTGTAGAACTGTGGACAAAAGCACAATCTATGCCCATTTTTATAAGCTCTTCTACACATGTGGTGAACTCTTTAATTCTGTATTTTCTGCTCATATCTAGAAGTACATCTTTATTTCTAGAACATAAAATTATATCTATATCATCTCTTGAAGTAATTACAGGTAGGTATGCTTTTCTACATATACCGCCTATGCCTATGATTCCAACTTTCATAAATTATCACCCTTTCAAAATCAATATATTTAAATATTACCACAAAAAAAGAAAAATCACTAAATAGTTTAAAAAGTAGGTATAAGATTAATCCTGCTACCGTAGCAAAAGGTTTTAATCTTTTAGTAAGTGATGAAATCATATATAAAAGGAGAGGGGTAGGCATGTTCGTTTCAAAGGGAGCAAAATCAAAACTCATTGAAAAAAGAAAAGAGAGCTTCTATGAAAATTTTGTGGTTAAACTCATTGAGGAAGCGAAGAAGATAAATATATCAGTAGATGATATTGTAGATATGATTCAAAGGGGGGAGTAGTTATGGCTCTTATAGAAGTTTCAAATGTAACTAAATTTTATGATGAACAATGTGTATTAAAGGATGTATCAATTAGCATTGAGGGAAATAAGATATACGGACTTCTTGGAAGAAATGGAGTTGGCAAAACAACTCTTTTGAATATGATGACAAATAGAATTTTTCCTACAAAAGGTGAAATCAAAATAGCTGGAGAAAATATTTATGAGAACGACAAAGTCCTAGAGAAGATTTATTTCATGACGGAGCAGAATCTCTATCCTAAGAATATGAAAGTAAGAGAAATCTTTAAGTGGACAAAGAAATGATGGAGGGCTATGTAGAGGAGCCTAAAACAATAATCCTATCAACTCACATCATAGACGAAGTAAAAAACATTATAGAAAAAGCTATTATAATAAAGGACAAAAATATAATGACAAGTGATGATGTGGAGAAAATGCTTGATAGAGCATATACAGTATCAGGACTAATGGAAAATGTAGACAAGTATATTGAAGACAAAAATGCTTAAATGTAGAGACTATGGCGTCCTTTAAGTCTGCCACAATCTTTGAAGAACTGAGCGAAGAGGACAAGAATCTTGGAGCGGAATTGGAACTTGTATTTTCAAAGGTAGAGCTTCAAAAGCTATTTATATATCTTACTGAAAAAGGAGGTAAAGAATATGAAGAGCTTTAAATTTTCTAAGGCTACTAGAAAAAATGGCAAGATAAACATTTTAAATAAAGATAATAAAAGTTATAGTATAGCAAAGTATAATATAGAGTCCTTAAAGAATTCGATATACCTATATTACTGCTTTTTTATTATACAATATGTCTTGGCACTTGGCATGACTAATGGATATTCTGGAGGAGTTGAAACTTTTATAGATTTTATATGTGGATATAATCCACCTCGGCCAATCCTTGGGCTTGTGACATCAGCTGTATGCTTCGTAATAATAGCTGTTATTTTGAAAGCTTTACTAAAAAAAGCAACTGTAAGATGAAATATTTCAATCTCTCCAAATAATTCAGGAGAGATTGAAATATTTTTTGAAAAGATTACACTATGTGATTTTAACCAAAAGTTTATTAAAAGCCTTTTCTAAATATTACATGACTTATATAATAGAATAGAAATAATGAATATTAAATTGCGTAAAAATATTACAATTAGGTTTAGAGTATTATATAATAAGGCTAGAAAGGAGGATTGAGTATGGGTTCGTGTAAAGCTGAATACTGGGAGGTAATTAAGGGGTTTAATAATAACATTCTCCTAGTCAAAGATGATGAAGGAGAGAAGATTTTACTTGCCAAAGGTATTGGGTTTGGGAAAAATCCAGGAGAAAAGGTTGAGAAGACTGTAGAAGTGGATAAAGTTTTTGCTATGGAAAATAGCCAGAACAAGAAGAACTTTAAGGATCTTATAAGTCATGGTGACGCTAAAGTTATTGGTATGTGTGAAGAAGTCATATATATGATAGAACAGGAGCTTGGAGAAGAACTAGATGAAAAGATTCATATATCTTTAACTGACCACGTAGCTTTTGCTATAAAGAGAATTCAAAATGGAGAAGAAATACAAAATCCATTTATAGTTGAAACTGAAACCCTATACAAAAAAGAAATTGAGATAGCTCAAAAGGCTGCACGTATAATAGAAGACACTATGGGAATAGAAATACCTTATGGTGAGTGTGGGTTCATAGCTCTTCACATACATTCAGCAAGGAACAAGGGAAGGCTATCAAATACAGTAAAATTCACTTATGTCACAAATTCTATAATAGAATTTATAGAGGACGAACTAGACATATATGTGGATAGACAGAGCCTTGATTTTGCAAGATTTAGTACTCATATAAGGTTTGCTATAGAGAGAATTTTAAATGAAACAACTATAAAAAATGAACTTTTAAAGGTTATAAAGAAAACATATAAGGATTCATATAAATTGGCAAAAAAGGCATCAAGAATAATAGAAGATCAATTAGATGTAGATGTTCCAGATGATGAACTTGGTTACTTAGCAATACACATTGAGAGATTTAAAGAAGGGGCGAAGGACCAAGTATAGAATACCATTGGAAATCTCAAGATAGAAATATCAGCTAGAGAAGGAAGGTACCTTTTCTGGCTTTTTTTAAAGAAATTGACTGAAAGATAGGAGGAACTTCATATGGCTAGAAGAGATAAGCTTTTAGGAGCATTGCAAAAGATGGGAAAGGCTATAATGACGCCTATTGCAGTATTACCAGCAGCTGGACTTTTAAATAGGCTAGGAGCACCTGATGTCTGGAATATTCCTTGGATGATGGAAGCAGGAGGAGTCATCTTTGAGAGTCTTCCACTGATATTTGCTATAGGAGTAGCTGTTGGAATAGCTGAAGAAAACAATGGTATTTCAGCTTTGGCAGCAACCGTTGGTTATATGATACTTACAAGAGTTGCTGTGAGTTTTGATTCGTACATAAACATGGGAGTTTTAGGTGGAATATTAACAGGGGTAATGGCAGGAGTTCTTTACAACAAATATAAAGACATAGAGTTACCTAAATTCTTAGGCTTTTTCGGAGGGAAAAGGTTTGTACCTATAGCAACATCATTTCTTGCATTAATTCTTGGACTTTTGGCAGGGTATGTATGGCCACCTATTCAAGAGTCACTCAATATTCTGGGAATAAGCATGGGAAAAGCTGGTGCCATAGGAGCATTTGGTTTTGGAGTTTTAAATAGATTGCTAATTCCATTTGGACTTCATCATATTTTAAATGCGGTATTTTGGATGGAATTAGGGAGCTTTGAAACTGCCTCTGGAATTATAGTAAAGGGAGATATAGCAAGATTTTTTGCTCAAGATCCTACAGCAGGAGCTTATATGACGGGATTCTTTCCTATAATGATGTTTGCACTTCCAGCAGCATGTCTAGCTATGATAACTACAGCTAAAAGGCGAAAGAGAAAGGCTGTTACAGGAATGCTCATAGGTATAGCCTTTACATCATTTCTAACGGGAATAACAGAACCTATAGAGTTTTTATTTATGTTTTTAGCGCCAGGATTATATGTTATTCATGCATTATTAACTGGAGTTTCTTTAGCTCTGACTACAGCTTTAGGAATTAGGATGGGCTTTAACTTTTCAGCTGGAGCTATAGATTATGGTCTAAGCTTTGGGATATCATCAAAACCACTTTGGATTCTACCAATAGGTCTAGCTTTTGGTGCTATATATTACATTATATTCGTATTTTGTATAAAAAAATTCAACATTCCAACACCAGGAAGGATTAATGAAGAGGAAAATGAAAATAATGAAATCTCCTTTAGAGAAACAGTATCGGGGCTTTCTACAAAAGCAAAGGATATCCTAAATGCCATAGGTGGAAAGAAAAATGTAGAATCTGTAGATGCTTGTATCACAAGAGTAAGGCTCTCTATAAAGGATGATTCAAAGATAAATGAAGAAAAATTAAAAAGGTTAGGCATAACAGCCATAATGAGAATGGGAGAAGGAAACCTTCAAATAGTTGTAGGAACCATAGCAGACCCTTTAGTAACGCAGATGAAAAAGATTTTAAAGAAGTGAAGAGTTTAATAGATAATAGTGAAGAGTTGGTGTAGTGGTGCGTTTAAGCTAATCACTGAACTAAAAATGTCACAAATTAACTCTTCACTTTTCACTACGCTACACTTAGTTGGTAGCCGTCTATGTACGCTACTCATATATGGCTGTCTTTACATTTATTTCGAAGCCATCATCATTGTTGCTGGGTACTATTGAGAGATTAATTGTTGCTTTAGTTTTGTCGGAAAAATCTTTTAGCAATAACAAATCTTTAGTTTTATTTTTCTTATCAATATAGTAAAATTTCATTGAGTTAGTATCAAATTTTGACACAGAATTCATATGCAGCTTTTGAGTGGATTTTTTACTGATGGAAGGTATGTCAAGACGTTCTTCAGACACAATATATTTTATATATGAATTATTAAAATTAATAGATGTTTGATTATCAATTACTATGGTGAAATTATCTTTTGGGTACATAATAGATATTATAGTAATAAATAAGGCGAAAATTAGAACTATTAATGTTATAATAAGTTTCGTATTCTTTTTGGAATTTTTCATAATACCACTCCTAACTTTAATATAGGAAGAATTATATCATATAATTACTTAAAAGTCATTTTATGGTTATAGTGATGTATTGAGAAAAGTTGGTGGTTGAAATTAGACTATTAGATATTTTATTATATAAAAAGATAATTCATGAGAGAAGAGGTGAGAAAACATGGATCATTCAGAGCAGCACCCTATGGAGGTACTTAAAGTATTCAATAATAATGTTTTATTGGTGCAGGACGGAAATACAGAAAAAATTTTGTTCTCTAAAGGAATAGGTTTTGGGAAAAAGACGGGGAATATCATAGATAGAGATTTAGATGTAGAAAAGATATTTATAATTGAAAATAATGAAAATAAAAAGAACTTCAATGAACTTATAAGCTACGCTGACAGCGGTGTAGTTGGTATGTGTGAAGAAATTATTTTTATGATAGAGAGAGAGCTAGGAGAAGAATT
Source organism: Clostridium sp. (assembly GCA_022773025.1). Classification (GTDB taxonomy): domain Bacteria; phylum Bacillota; class Clostridia; order Clostridiales; family Clostridiaceae; genus Clostridium_X. The sequence goes on from JALEZF010000043.1 coordinate 57,124, forward strand.
AGACGAGAAAATTCATATATCTTTGACAGACCATATAGCCTTTGCGCTAAAGAGAATCGAAGATAATGATACTATAGAAAATCCTTTTTTGGTAGAAACGCAGACTTTATATAAGCTGGAATTTATTATAGCTCGTAAGGCTAAAAAAATAATAGAAGATACTATGAAGATAAATATACCAGAAGGAGAAATTGGATTTATAGCCCTTCATATACATTCGGCAAGGAATAATGGTAAGCTGTCAAACACCTTAAGGTTTACAACTGTTGTAAATGAAGTGGTAGAATTTATTGAAAGAAATTCAAAGATAACTATAAACAGAGAAAGTATAGATTTTGCAAGATTTACCACCCATGTTAGATTTGCCATAGAGAGACTTCTTAATGGAGAAAAAATTGAAAATGATCTTTTATATACAATAAAGAGAAAGTATAGTGACGCTTACAAGCTTGCAAAGAAGGCATCTCATATAATTGAAGAGGAGCTTGACCTAAAGATTTCTGATGATGAAGTTGGATATTTAGCTATACACATTGAGAGATTAAAAAAAATAAAGAGCTTGAAATAATCCTCATTAAATATTGAGGGTTATTTTTTATGTAAAATTAATTGACAAAGTCAGATAAAGAGAATATTATTGACTTGATCAGATAAAATTATTTTTGTTTTTAGGTGGAGATTTAAATTCATCATATAAATGGAGATAGGAAAATGCAGAAGACATTAGGCTTTTTTACAACGATTTTGTATAAAGATTTCACAAGTTTTTGTAATGAAAAATTACAAGAAATAGGATTATCGCGAGGATTGCTTTATTTCATTATATACATTGGAAAACATCCCAAGTGTTCTCCAGGAAAATTATCTTCACAGATGAAATTTGATACTGGACATACTACTAGAGCTATTGAAAAGCTAGTACAAAATGATTTTGTTTTAAGAGAAAAAAGTGAAAGTGATAAGAGGGCATATATATTAAGTTTAACTGAGAAAGGTGAAGAAGCACTTGAATTAATTTATAGCTTATTTAGTCAGTGGGATGAAAAGGTATTTTATGATATCGATGAAGATGAGAGAAAACAGATAATCTCATTGATGGAGAAGCTCATTGAAAAGAAAGGTGAACTTTTCTGTGTACGAAATGATAAATAGTCCTGGAAATTTAGAGAAGGTAAAATCCAATAAGAAATACCTTGTGTAGTTCTATAAAGTGTTCATTGTATATATGAGAAGGAGGAAAAATAAATGGAGTATTCAATAGTTTATAGCAGTAATACTGGAAATACAGCTATGCTTGCAGAAGTTATCAAAGAGGAACTTGGAACTGAAGAATGTAGATATTTTGGAGGTGTTGACTCAAAAGGTTGTGATACCTGCAAAATATTTATAGGCTTTTGGACAGATAAGGGAACTTGTGCTGAAGAAATGGAAGATTTCTTGAAGACTCTTAGAAATAAAGAGATATTTATATTTGGTACAGCAGGTTTTGGAGGTAGTGAGGAGTATTATAACACCATATTAAAAGCTGTAGAAAAAAATATAGATAGTTCAAACAAGATTTTAGGGACTTATATGTGTCAAGGCAAAATGCCTATTGGCATTCGTAAAAGATATGAAAAAATGATGAATGAGTCAAAGGAAGAGATAAAGTTTAAAAATCTAATAGACAATTTTGACCGTGCAGCTTTTCATCCAAATAAAGAAGACTTTAAAGAACTCAGAGATAGAATTAAGGAGAGTTTACAATAGAATATGACACGATAAAGCTTTGAAAATCAAGGATTTAGCATCTGAAGAACATGGGCTTTCGTTGACAAAAAAATACTTTTGGAATATAATCGCACTATATAATAGGTAGAAAACTTTTCCTTAAATAAAGGTATATTGGAGGAGATAGGATGAATTATAAAGAGGTTTTAGATAATGCAAAAGGAAGCTTAGGGGAATATTGCAAGGCATGTCCTGAGTGTAACGGAAGAGCTTGCAAGAACCAAATGCCAGGGCCAGGATCTAAAGGCATAGGTGATACGGCTATACGTAATTATGAAAAGTGGAAAGAAATCCGTGTAAATATGGACACGCTTACTGAAAATGGACCAGTGGACACTACATGCGAATTGTTTGGAAAAACATTTAGCTATCCATTCTTTGCAGGTCCAGTTGGGGCTGTAAATCTACATTATGGTGAAAAATATAATGATGTTGAGTATAATGACATATTAGTTTCAGCTTGTGCAAAAGCTGGAATTGCAGCTTTTACTGGTGATGGTACAAACCCTGAAGTTATGAAAGCAGCAACAAAAGCTATCAAAAATTCTAATGGTATGGGAGTGCCAACAGTAAAACCATGGAATGCAGAAACTATAAGTGAAAAGATGGAACTTGTTCGTGAAAGTGAGGCTTTTGCAGTAGCCATGGATATTGATGCAGCAGGGCTACCATTTTTGAAAAATCTTACTCCTCCAGCTGGGAGCAAGTCAGTAGAGGAATTGAAAAAAATAATAAAAGATGCAAATCTTCCATTTATCGTTAAGGGTATCATGACTGTAAAAGGTGCTCTAAAAGCAAAAGAATCTGGAGCAACTGCAATAGTAGTATCAAATCATGGTGGACGTGTTCTAGATCAATGTCCAGCTACTGCAGAAGTACTTCCAGAAATAGTGAAGGCTGTGGGAAATGATATGAAGATACTTGTAGATGGAGGAATCCGCTGTGGTACTGATGTATTTAAGGCATTAGCTCTTGGCGCAGATGGAGTGATAATTGCAAGACCTTTTGTGACAGCAGTTTATGGTGGTGCTGAAGAGGGCGTAGAAGCTTATGTAAAAAAACTTGGAGATGAATTGAAAGATACTATGTCAATGTGTGGAGCACATAGCTTAAAAGATATAACAGAAGATATGGTTAAAAGGCAAAGTATTTTAGGATATTAGATGAATATGAAAAATGAGAAAAATGGAAGAAGATGCTGAGAAGTATGTTTATATAACATATTAGATGAATATGAAAAATGAGAAAAGGTATTAGATAAAAAAGCATAGTAAACAGGGTTTCCTGTTAACTATGCTTTTTATTGTAGGTTTATAAAATTACTTCTTGTAAGAGATAACTGCATCTTTTCCAGCAGTAACGTTGTTTCCAACAAGTCCATTCATTTCTTTTAAGATATCAGGATTTGTAACAAGTACTGGAGTTACAGTCTTGTATCCTTTTTCTTCGAAGAACTTTCTGTTTATCTTAACTATAGGAGTACCAGCTTTAACTGTTTCACCTTCAGTTGCTAATCTTTCGAATCCTTCTCCGTTAAGCTCTACAGTGTCTAATCCTATATGAACTAGAATTTCTAATCCATTTTCTAGAGTCATAGCGAAAGCGTGGTTTGTCTTGAAGATTAAAGTTAGTGTTCCATCAGCAGGGGCAACAACTAAATCATCTGATGGCTCTATAGCTACTCCATCTCCAGCCATTTTTTGTGAAAAAACTTCATCAGGAACTTGAGATAACTCTATAACCTTACCTGAAACTGGTGCTAATAATTCATTATTTTTCTTTTTTAAAAATCCAAACATAAATATACTTCCTTTCATTATGTCGTTATTACGTAAACAGGCATAAGTTTATCAATAAAACTTATGCCTGTTTAAACAGTTACATGTTTATTATGATTATATTACTAGGAAAAATCAATGTCAACGGAATAATTATGAAAAAGTTATTAATTAGGAATAATACCTAAAAAAACTCGCAAAACCCTTGCGAATATAGAGTTTTAATAATAAATTCACAAAAAAAATCTGTGTAATAAATTGAATATAAGGAAAATTAAAGCCTATTAAAGCTTAAAAAAAAACAATAAATTAGAATACACCATTTCATTGTGGTAAAAAATATTAAAACTTAATGTTCCAAAAAATGTGAAAAAACTCTATAATGTAGGTAATAAATGTATTTTGTCTTGGAGGTGTGGAGATGAAAGACATCATAAAAACTAAATATATAGTATTACTTTTATTTTTAATTTTCCTGATTTTAGGTAATGGTACCGTGAAAATTCCATGGGTGGCTCCAGCTTTAACTTGTGAAGTAAACGGAGAAAAATTTAAGGCGGTTAAAAATGAACATATGTGGTCTGATACTGGAAATTCAAATCTTGGAATGACAATGAAAAAAGCAAAAGAAAAATTAGAAGGACACAAGCTAGCTGGAGGAAGCACTTTAAAAGTAAAGTTGTCATCAGATAAGGAAATTAAAGATTTCACAGTAAAGCAGTTTGGTGTTGATGACAATGGTGTAATAAGCAATATAGACGTGACTTTAAAGGACAATGTCATAACATTAGTAGAAAAACCTGGGGAGTACATTTATAGTTTTATTGCAACTTGGGATGAAAAACATTGGGTAGAATACCTTGCTAAAATCGTTATTGAGGGTTAAATTTGTTAAAAGAAGTTTAAGGGGAGGAATTGAGAAATCAAGACTTCCTTTTTATTATAAGCGAATAATTACTATTTCATTAAAATTTTAGAAAATAAAAAATTAATATTAAAGTTATGGTATCATAATTCTGTTAGGGGTGATTATATGACTAAGAAAGTTACGCTGACTATTATTATAATAATTTTATTAGGAGCCGGAGCCTATTATGGGTCTAAGGAAATAATAAATAAATTGAATGGAAACTATACTGAAACAAATCCTGCGAAGGAAGAAAAGAAAACTAGTACTGAGGGAAATTATGTTGATAACGTAACAGATATAGATAGAATGATATCGAGAGCCGTGGACGGAGAGAAGCCCGTGACTTTGAATGTAAAAACAGAAAATAATTACGTTATACAAGATGGAGCACTTTATATAACTATGGACAAGGGTAAATCTTGGCTTAAGGTTCCTGAGGATAAGGATGCTGGATATGCAAATATAAGGGATTATTTAGATGAGATAGAAGGAAGCAATGTGTATACTTCAAGTAAAAAGACAGCTATTATCTATGGTGGAAAAGGCTCGGAAAATATAAGCATAATAACAACTGAGAGTCAGTATAATGGTGAAGCCTGGAGTGTAGGTACTATTTCTAAAACTGCTAACCACAATTTGAATAGAACTTATGAGAGGATGTATATAGATTTTGTTGATGAGGAAAAAACAGGGTATATAGCAATTATTGAAAAGACAGCTGATGGAAAGGGAGGGGTAAGAGCTTATAGAAGTGTAAATACAGGGGTGACCTGGGATACTGTAGATAAAAGAGATGAGCTCTACAAAGATATATTAAATCACTTCAAATTAGGAGGATTAATAGATGATAAAAAATAAAAAAATCAAAGTGTTATTAGGAATTCTCATAGTACTTGCTGTTATGTTTGAAGTTTTCGCTTTGGTTATCGCACCTAAAAGGCAATATTATTTGATCTATGATTGGATGATTTATGTGACAAATTACCTTATAATCATAGCATTATTTTTAATAATATGGAGCGGAAAATTTAGATCTATCAAGGCTGCTATAATCATAATCTTAGTGGTAGCAAATTCTACATTAATGTACTTTGTAGGAGGAGTTAATCTTATAGTTTCAAAATCTCCAGATAAAAGTCATGAAGTTATACTAAAAGAGTATAAACGTATGAAATTTGAAACTATAAATTTAAAAAGAAGAGCTGTGATATTTGGCAAAAAAGTAGAAACTCTTATGGGAAGTTCAACTTACAAAACAATAGACAACAATACTTACAAGCTCCAATGGCTTAACAGTGACACTGCTCTCTTTATTTATGATATAAATGGAGAAAATAATCTAAAAAACACCATTTTCACTTTAGGAGATAGAGGCTATATACATTATTATTATGTAATGGCAAGCACTCAAGGAAAATGGGTAGACAAAGAAGATTCTAAGAGTTATTTTTTAAATAGAGGTGAAGACGTAGCCTATGCTGACGGAGGAACTTTAAGATATTATAATAACAGCAAGGAAGAACAGTTTGGGTTGAGCTCAGTTATAATTTCTGGAGATGATAGAAATCCAACTCTGGCTATATCCATAAATCCAGATTGTAACCTTGATGAAAATCATCAGGTGGTGAAGGGTGGAAGTATATCTGTAGTAGAGGTTACCTTAAAAGAAGCAAAGATAAAAACTTTCTATAAGGAATAAAGTATCTGTCATGAAACAGCACTTCAAAAGAAAATGTGCTGTTTTTTATATGGTTATAAATAGAGAACTGGTGCCAATTTTATGGTAAAATTAGTATAATAGGAATATAGGGGCTTACAATTATTGGAAACAAAAGGAGATAGCTAATGAAAAAGAAAATGACACTGATTTTGAGCGGCATAATTATTTTATCAATCATATCATTTATTATTTACAAAAATACTACTCCAAAAGTGCAGCCTGACAATGTAGTAACTGAAGGTGTGTTAACAGAAGGTGTAGAAGAAGAGGAGTCACAGGGAGCAAAAGGTACCGAAGACAAAGAAGAACCACAAAAAGAACAGGAAATTATAGAAAAGGAAAAGGAGGAAGAAAACAAAGTAACCATCGTCATAGATCCAGGACATGGATCAAAAGCTAATTTAGAAAAAGAGCCTCTATCTCCAGGGTCAAGTGTTATGAAGATAAAAGATGGTGGAGGTGCATCAGGTGTGACCACAGGAACTCCTGAGTACAAGATAACCATGAGAGTAGCAAAAGCATTAAATGAAAAATTAACAGCTAAAGGCTATAAAGTTATCATGACAAAAACAGATGAAAATCTAAGTCTTGGAAATGTGGAACGAGCAGAGATAGGAAACAAAGCTAAGGCTGATTTAGTAATAAGACTTCACTGTGATTCCTTTGATGATCCATCGGCTAAAGGTGCTTCGATGCTTGTACCTAAAGGAAACAATGAAAATACAAAAGTTATTGCAACTTCAAGTGAGAGATATGGAAAAACGATCTTGGACACATATTGTAGCAAAATGAACATAAAAAATCGTGGACTAATCCATTCTGAGGATATGACAGGTTTCAATTGGTCAAAAGTTCCAGTAGTACTTATAGAAATGGGATTCTTATCGAATCCAGAAGAAGACAACATGATGTCATCATCAGACTTTCAAGAAAAGTCGGCAGATGCTATAAGTGAGGGCATAGAAAAGATATTTCCTAGAAAATAAGACATGTAGACGTAATGAAATTCGCTTATACAGATTCATTTAACTTTATAAAAATAAAAAAATATATCAGATGGAGTATAAGGAGGATTAATATGAAAGATAAAAAAGCTAAAAAAATAACCTCAATCATGGCAAGTACAGTTGTTGTTCTACTTTTAGGTGGCATATGGATAGACTCATATTACTCTAAGATGGAGAGAAAGAACTATCAATTAGAGAACACCAATAGTTTTGTGGCAGAAGAGTTGAATGAAGACAGTGGAGATTTATATGTAGCGGCTAAGAAAGTTCTAGAAGATGGTTTTGTCAGTGAAGAAAAACTTGAATATATCATAGCTGAAGTGAAGCTAGTGAATGAAAAGCTATTTTTCTTAGGTGGACATGATAGAATGCTTTTTTATACTGTACCTTACGGAGAAATATCAAATAATAGTTACTTTGAGGCAAAAGATAACGTATATTATTTGAATGGAAAAACAAAGGAAATTTTTCAGGATATAGTTGAATGCACAGAAATAATAAGCAACTGGAAGGCTCCAAATAATATGCGAGAAAAAAATCTTTATACTGACAACATAGAAAAGCAATGGAAGGATAGCATTGATGAATTGACAAGTAGTTTAAATCAATGGAAGGATACCACTAACAGTCATTAGGAGGCTGATATAAATGAAGGAATCTAGAATTAAGGCTATAATATGGGCGTGCTTGTTTATCTTTAGTATGATATTTGCAGAATTACAAATTAATTATGTATGGATTTTGATGGTATTAGGTCTGATAACGTTACTAAGTGAAAAATTTAAAGAATATAAGATTTCTTTTTTGGCAGTTGGATTATTTGCTGTTATCCTTATAATTGCACTTCCTTTAACTGTTTCAAATAGAAAGCTTGATACTATTTCTCTTTCGGTGAGCAATATAGAAAAGCATGGCAATAATGTGTATATAAAAACTAAAGAGATTTTGGATAAAGGTGAGATCACATGGGAAGAATTAAAGTATCTAAACGAAGAAAAGGATGAAGTATCTCAGTGGTGTGCAGTATTTGACAGGCAGTCAAATATAATAGGATTAGGAAATGCAATAATATCACAAGGAGATTATGCAAGAAATGTGTTTGCAAATCAAGATAAAGAAGCTTTTAATATAGAACAACGTGTTAAGCAGTTAGAAACTCTTACACTTACACAGGTTGAGAAGCAATGGCTTGAAGATTTAAGGAACAGAAGTCATGAGATTTTGATGTCCAAAATAGTTCAAGAAGGATATGAAAAACGCTATGATTTTGGGAAATGGAAGGTTAGATATCTCTATTTTGATCTTTACAAGATAATTCATTTAGATAAATAAATTTTGTCCCTTCGGAGAAAACTAATGAAAAAGGAGGGATAACTTATGGAAACAGAAAGTTTAAATGAATATCTTCAAGGCATATATATGGGAATAGAAAGTTTTAAAAGCTTTGAAAACAAATGCAAAAACGAGGACAGCTTAAAAGCTTTAGTTAGTGAAACTAAAAGCATGTATCACAATCATGCAGCAATAATTTCTGACAGAATAATGGATTTAGGTGGAGACCCACCAAAGAGCTTAAGCATGGCTGGCAAAATGGCTGAAAAGATGTCAGAGGTGAAAAATCTATTCGTCAATACTGAAGAAGAAATAAGAGATAAAGCTATAGAAAGTATGAAAATGGGAATAGATCTAGAAGAAAAATTCATACAAAATCACCCTGATATAGATGAAGAAAGCAAGACACTTATACAAGGAACTATCAAAGAAGATAAAGACCAGCTTCAAAAATTTATGAACTAAAAAGCATCATAGACTATCATAATAGAATCATAAGCAAAAAGCATTTTATCTTGAATTTTAGATAAAATGCCTTTGTTTTAGTAATTATGTTAATGTAAATATATATTTTAATTTTTAGACTTGTTGTAAAATGAAATTGAACTA
>JALEZF010000047.1 GCA_022773025.1 Clostridium sp.
ACTCTTCCAAGGAGAATACTAAACTATAAAACTCCAGAAGAACTATTTGAAATGTATCTAGATAAAATCTATGCAATCTAAGTAAATTCAAGTATTTAAGTCATAAACAGAAATTAGTTCAATTTGTTATTGCAATTTATATTTATTTTTTATTATAAGTATATTAAAGTTATTTTTATTATCAAAAGTTATAAACATTGTTATAATAATAATGTAATATGTTTTATATTAAAAAATTTTTATATGTAAAAGTGAGAGGTAGTGAAATCATATGGATTATGATGTACTTATACTAGGAGGCGGACTTATCGGTTGCGGAGTAGCCTATGAACTTTCAAAGTATAATTTAAATATAGCCGTAATAGAAAAAGATTATGATATAGCTGATGATATATCCTCTATAAATACAGCAGTTGTAAACGATGGTATAGGGGGGAGAAGCGACCTTATGGCTAGACTTCAAATCATGGGTAATTCCATGTTTGATGAAATAACTGAAAAATTTGATGTTCCTTTTAAAAGATTAGGATCATTATTAATAGCAAACACAGAAGAAAAGGTTGAAGAACTTGAAAGAATATATAAAAGAGCTGTAAAAAGAGGCGTAAGGGATATAGAACTGATAGATGGCAAAACTGCAAGGAAAATAGAAAAAAATTTGAGAGATGATGTAAAAAAGGCTCTTTATTCTAAAAAAACTGGATTAGTAGCTCCATATGATTTAGCTTTGGCTTATGCAGAAATAGCCTTTGATAATGGAGTTAATTTTAGATTAGAAGAAGAGGTTTTAGACATACAAAAGATTTCAAAAGCCCTTAGAGTTACTACTAATAAAAATAAATTCACATGTAAAATGGTTGTAAACACTACACCAGGCGAAAATTACAACATAGATAAAGATATTGAACCGTCAAACAGTAGAGAAAAGCTAAATACATTTATACTTAATAGTACCTATGATAAATATTTTAATCACATAATATTTTCACTAGAGGAAAATGATGAAGATGTATATGCTATACCAACTTTTAATAATCATATGATAGCTCAATATATCTGTGAGAGAAATATTAAAATTGAAGACATATTAGTAAAGCTTGATAATTTAGTAGATAATATAAATAAAGATAATATAAAAGATACATACAATGAATTATTCTATAAAGATATGATGATAATAGATGACAATGAAATGACTAATAAGGGATATATAAAAATAACAGGTAATCACTACAGCGAGGTAACTATAACGCCAGCAATATCAAATATGGTTTGCGAAACTATAGTTAACAACCTAAAGTGTAAGAAAAAGAAAAACTTTATAGATAAGAGAAGAGAAATATATAAGTTTAAAAATTTAACAAATAAAGATAGAAATGAACTTATAAGTGTTGATAAAAATTACGGAAAGATAATATGTCTATGCAATGAGATAACAGAAGCAGAGATAGTTGATTGTATAAGGAGACCTTTAGGTGCTAGAACTATAGAGGGAATTATAAGAAGGACAGGAGCAACATTCGGAGAATGTCAAGGAGCTTACTGTTTGAGTAGAATAGCCCATATATTAGCTAGGGAAACAGGAAAAAATCTGAATGATATAGTGAAAGATTCAAAGGGGTCTAGAATAATACTTAGCAGAATTAAAGAATTCGATGAGATATAAGGGGAGAAGTTGAAAAATGAATAGAGCTTCTATATGCTACGGCTGCAATAAAAAATGTATACTGTGTATATCTGATACAGAGGAATATAAAATAATTACAGGTAATCAATGTGAAATTGGCTTAAATTATGAAGAATTTAATGTAGAATCTACAAAGGGTGTACTTACTACATTAGTTCGTATAAAAGGTGACAAGAATCACAAAGTATTACCAGTAAAAAGCAGTGGACCAATAGAGAAAAGTCTATGGATAGAATGTTCGAAGGCCTTAAGCAGAATATATGTAGGACCCAATATGAAATGTGGCGATGTAGTATGTACAAATATATTGAATACAGGTGTAGATATAATAAGCACTAAAACTATAAAAAGGGATTAATTAGTGTTGACAATAAATAAGCTAAGGAATATAATAAATAAAAGTTTATAATTAAACCTATGAAGAGGCTAGTACTAAAGTATTCAGATTTCAGAGAGTCAGTGGAAGGTGAAAACTGGCACTGGTATTTTAAGAATCCACCTCTGAGGGACTGTGATGAGCAGTACGGTAATATCGTTAAATTTTTAAGAGGATTACTCATATGAGTAATCAATTAGGGTGGCAACGCGGAGCTTTTCGTCCCTTTCAGGGAATGAAGGGCTTTTTTTATTACAAAAAATTAAATGAGGAGGAAAAGAAATGTTGGATTTAAAAATGCTTAGAAGCAACACTGAAGAAGTTAAAGCAGCTATGCAAAATAGAGGAGAAGAATTTGATGTATCAAAAATAGATGAAGTTATAGCTCTAGATGAAGAAAAAAGAGGTATTCTTGTAAAAGTTGAAGAGCTTAAGGCGAAGAGAAATCAAGAGTCTAAGAAAGTTCCTCAATTAAGGAAAGCAGGAGAAGATGTAACTGCTATAATGGAAGACATGAGAAAAATAGGAGATGAAATAAAAGCTTATGATGATAAGGTATCTGAGATAAATGAAAAGATAAATTACATCATGCTAAGAATTCCTAACATTCCAAATCCACAGGTTCCAGAAGGTGGAAGTGATGAAGATAATTTAGAAATAAAAAAATGGGGAGAGCCAACTAAGTTTGAATTCGAACCAAAAGCTCACTGGGATATAGGAACAGGATTAGATATTCTAGACTTTGAGAGAGCTGGTAAGATTACAGGTTCTAGATTCACTCTATACAAAGATTTAGGAGCTAGATTAGAAAGATCAATAATTAACTACTTCTTAAATACTCACACTAAAAATGGATATAAGGAATTATTTGTACCATTTATGGTAAATAGAGAATCAATGACTGGTACTGGACAGCTTCCAAAGTTTGAAGAGGATGCATTTAAGCTAAAGGATCAAGATTATTTCTTAATTCCAACAGCAGAAGTTCCTGTAACTAATATGTACAGAGATGAAGTATTAAAGGGTGATGACCTTCCAGTAAAACATGTTGCTTATAGTGCTTGTTTCAGATCAGAAGCTGGTTCAGCAGGAAGAGATACAAGAGGTCTTATAAGACAACACCAATTCAACAAAGTTGAGCTTGTAAAGTTTACTAAGCCAGAAGATTCTTATAAGGAGCTTGATCTATTAGTTCAAGATGCTGAAAGAGTACTTCAAGGATTAGGATTACCATATAGAATTGTTAGAATATGCAAGGGTGACTTAGGATTCACAGCTGCATTAAAATATGATATAGAGGTTTGGATGCCAAGTTACAATAGATATGTTGAGATTTCAAGTTGTAGTAACTTTGAAGAGTTCCAAGCTAGAAGAGCAAATATCAAGTACAAGGAAACGCCAAAAGATAAGCCAAAATTCGTACACACATTAAATGGATCAGGGGTTGCTATAGGAAGAACTGTAGCAGCTATACTTGAAAATTTCCAACAGGCAGATGGTTCTGTAAAGATACCAGAGGCATTAAGGCATTATATGGGTGTGGATGAAATAACTAAATAGTAATATAAAAAATTCGGATTAAGTATAAACTTAATTCGAATTTTTTTATTAACTTAAAACTTTGATATTATAATAATTAATAACACTACATATCAGTAGGGAAAATACTCATATTTATCTGAAATAAATAGACACTTATTTTTTATCACAAAATGTAAAAGAAAATTAAAAAAAATATAAATATGGTTTATAATATAATTATTGAGAAAATATAGTCAAAATCTAGGGAGGATATTATGAAAGTAAAAGTATCTACACCAAGCAGGATTTGTATGTTTGGGGAACATCAGGACTACTTAGGATTAGAAGTTATAGCTCAAGCTATAGACTTAAGGTTTTATGCTGAAGGTGAGGACAGAAATGATAAGGTTTTAAATATTAAGATTGGGAGCAGATATTTTGATAAGCCAAATGAAAAGCCATATCAATGGGTTAACCATATAGTTGATTTTTCTAAAGAGCTTGTATATGAAAATAAGAGAGATTATATGAAAAGTATAGTGAATGTTCTACTTAAAAATGGGTACAAACTAGACCATGGGTATGATATATCTATGATGTCAGATATACCAATAGGAAAAGGCATGTGCTCTTCATCAACTATGATAGTAGTAATTATAAAATTATTATTAGAATTGATAGACTCTGAAGATAAAAATAATGTGGAAAAGATAGCTTATTTAGGATTTTTGGCTGAAGTTAAAGAATTTGATGAACCAGGTGGAATGATGGATCACTATGCATCTGCATTAGGAGGCATGGTAAACTTAAATTTTGAAAATGGAAAAACAAAAGTAAATAAAATGTCAAAGGAGCTTCCAGGAAAGTTTATATTATTTGATTCATTAAGAGACAAAGAAACAACAAAGGTACTTGCAACAGCAAAAGTCCCTGTTGTTAATGGATTAAAAAAATTAAATCAATACAATATATATAGCATAAAAGATTTTGTAAATAATGAGAATAATATAAAATACTTAGATGAACTTTTAGAAGAGGAAAAGAGAAATATTTTAGCTAATATAGATAATTATAAAATACTTCAATATGCAAAAAAATTTATGGATTCTGATGAGTTTTCTCCTAAAGAATTTGGAAAATTAATAAAGAGACACCATGAAAATTTAAGAGATGGTCTTTTGATATCAACTAAAGAAATAGAAGAAATTTTAAATACAGCATATGAAAATGGGGCGTTAGGTGGAAAAGTTAATGGTTCAGGAGGCGGTGGATGCTGCTATGTATATGCTATGGATGAAGACTGTAATAGAATTTTAAAAGCTGTAGAGGCTTTAGGATATTCAGGAAGAATTGTAGATTCCACTAATGGAGTAAGAAGGGAAGATGAAATTTAAATGAAATTACTTATACTAGCAGGGGGAAGGGGCACAAGACTTCAGTCTGATAAGTTTAACCTGCCAAAGGCTTTAAAGGAACTAAACGGAAAGCCTCTTATAGAATATGTTTTAGAAAATACTTCTTTTATTGAAAAAAAGGATGTTTATATAGTAGTTGGTTATAAAGGAGAAATGATAAAGGAAGCTTTA
>JALEZF010000044.1 GCA_022773025.1 Clostridium sp.
ACTGGAATGACAGCGAGGACATTTTATATTAGCTTTGTTCATTGCTCTTCTCTCCTTTCTGTGGGGGATATTTAGTATTGAGCAAACTTATTATATTTCCAAAGGTTGAGAAGTGCAATGTTCATATAACTTAACAGAACGTTATTTTACTAAGGGGGATAACTAAATGATAACTTTTAAAACTCAAGGCGTTTGCGCTAGAAATATCAATTTTGAAGTTGTAGATAACAAAGTAACATCTGTTTCTTTTGAAGGTGGATGTAATGGTAATCTTAAGGGAATTTCAAAACTTGTGGAAGGTATGGAAGTAAGTGAAGTGATTTCTAGATTAAAGGGAATCCAATGTGGTACTAAAAAAACATCTTGTCCTGACCAGCTTGCTACAGCACTAGAATCACTATAATACAAAAAGGACTAGTAAGATATCTTAAAAGCCTAATCTTTTAAGATGTCTCACTAAGTCCTTCTTTTTTTATTTTGTCTTTATTTCCTTTTTCCATCTAAATATAAGATGTTTTAAAGCTTCCCATTTAAAAGGTATTAAAGGATATAGGTATGATTCTCCAATTATTGTTTTTGTAGATGCTAATATACTTATGTTTATTATAAGGCCTACTACAAAACCCCAGGTTCCAAATATTCCAGTTAATAAAACTAATAATATTCTTGAGAACTTAAACGCAAAACTAAGCTCAATACTTGGCTGTGTAAAGCTTGATAAAGCTACTATAGCCATGTAAAGTATTGTCTGCTCTGTGAACCAGCCAGTTTTCACCGTATAATCTCCTAGTATAAGCCCACCTATCACTGATAAAGATGTTCCTAGAGAACTTGGAGTGTTTAATGAAGCTAGTTTCAACCCATCTATAGCTAGTTCTGCAATAAGAAATTGAAGGAATATAGGAATATTATAGGATTCTTTCGGTAATAAAAAACTTAAAGAATCTTTAAGCCATTCCGGATTATCTGTCATAAGTACATATATTGGTGGAATAAATATGTTTCCTAGAAGAACCAAAAACCTAACAATTTTTAAATAATTACCAGTAAAAACAGGCATATAGTAATCATCAGCAGATTGAAGAAAATCAAATATACTTGAGGGAAAAATCAATATAGATGATGTATTATCAATAAGAACCACTATACTCCCCTCCATTATTTGACATGATGCCACATCAGGTCGCTCCGTATATCTAGCCTTTGGAAAAGGATTCATCCATGATTTTTGATTTATAGCTTCTATAAAGCTTTGATCACCTAAAGTTAGGGATTTTATGTTTAATTCATTTATGACGTTATTTATGTATTCTAAGGCCTTTTTATGTACTTTATTTGTCATATATCCAACTGCTACATCGGTTCTGCTTACCTTACCTATAGAATGCATTTCAAAGACTAAATGAGGATCTCTTATACGTCTTCTTATAAGTGCCGTATTAAACACGATGGTTTCTACAAAGCCATCATGAGACCCATGCAATACTTTTTCTTTTTCCGGTTCATCCACACCTCTAGCGGGATATGTTCTAAAATCAAGCATTACAGCTTTATCCCAATTTTCACCGAATAAAGCTGTCTGACCTGACAAAATACCTGTTATTATCTTTTCTAAATCATTTTCTGTGCTACATTCTATTGAACTAAGACCTTTCTGTACAAGGTCATCTGCACTATTTATCTTTTTAAAATCCTCAGGCTTTAAGTTGTACATATCTCTTCTTACATACTCTAAATTTGTATCTTTAATAAATCCATCTAAATAATACATGTAGAATTTGCTGTCATGCACATCAATTATTCTTTCTATGATATCAAAGCTATGACCTAAATCCAGTAACTTTCTTATTTCTAATACATTTTCTTCAAGATTTTTTGATAGTTTCATATTTCCCTCCTATAAACAGAATATATTTATAAATTCTTGCACTACGATTTATTTTCTTCATTTTACAGGAGAATATACTATGTAAAGTTTTTTCCTAAAATAAAGCGATATAGGATTAAATTTTAATATTAATCTTATATCGCTTTTCTATTAATTATTAATTATTATTTTTTTAAGTTATTTTTGATTATGCCTCTCATGTCACCTATCATGTAAAGAGAACCACAGATTACTATGATATCTTTTTCTGAAGAAGATTTTCTTGCTTCAATAAAAGCTTCTTCATAACCTTCTACAGCCTCCACATTTTTATTAACTTCAGCAATCTTATTCATCAAACTTTGAGAGCTTTCTGCTCTGTCACTATGAGGAGCAACTGCAATGATTTTATCAGCCATAGGGCATATGACTTTTATCATGCTTTCAACCTCTTTATCTACTAATATACCAAGTATCAATATTAATCTGTCATACTTAAAATAGGACTTTACACTTTCACTAAGTTTTGTAATCCCATCTATATTATGGGCACCATCTATTACAACTAACGGAGATACATTCATCACCTCTAGTCTTCCTGGCCATTTTACATTTTTTAGTGCAGCTTTTTTATCGTCAATAGATATTTTGAGATTTTCTATCTTTTCTAGAACTTCTACAGCTTTTAAAGCAAGGCTACAATTCAAAAGCTGATAATTTCCTAAAAGAGATAAATCTATAGTTTCAGAAGTTCCACTTATCTCAAAGGTTGCCCTTTGATAAACAGATGCACTTGATATAACATCTACAAATTTTCCTTCTTCATTAACAGTGAAAAGCTCACTTTCTTTTGTTTTCGCAGAATCTTCTATAACACTATATACTTCGTCAGTTTGCCTATAAGTTACTGTGGGTACTCCATATTTTATTATTCCACACTTTTCAAAAGCAATTTCACCCAATGTATTACCTAATATAGCCATGTGGTCATAGCTTATGGAGGTTATTACAGATATCAAGGGAGTTAATACATTAGTAGCATCTAACCTTCCCCCTAGGCCTACTTCTATTACAGCGTAATCAATATCTTCTTCCGCAAAATACTTGAACATAGCAGATGTTATGATTTCAAATTGGTTTGGAGCTTCATATCCTTCACTTTCAACTTTTTCTATAGCACTCTTAACCTTTGTCATAACCTCTGCAAGCCTATCTTTAGGTATATTTTCATTGTTTATTTGAATTCTTTCTTCAAAATTTTCTAGATAAGGGGATGTGTACATCCCCACTTTAAATCCACTTTCAACTAAAATATTTGAGATCATGGCTGTAGTTGAACCTTTTCCATTTGTACCCGCTATATGAATAGCTTTTATCTTTTCATGAGGATTTTGAAGATAACTCAATATTCTCTCAATCCTCTTAAGGCCGTAACTTCTTCCAAAGTGTCCCGCTTTATTTATATATTTCATGGATTCATCATAATTCATAAACTATCACCTAACCTAAGCTTGATATTCTTTCCTCAACAGCTTTAAGCATTTCTTTATATTTTTCACCTTTTGCTTTTTCTTCATTTACAACAGCTTCTGGTGCTTTTTTTGTAAAGTTTTCATTTGATAGTTTCTTTTGAACTCTGTCTATCTCTTTTAAAAGTTTATCTTTTTCTTTTGCTAATCTATCGAGTTCTTTTTCTCTATCTACTAGGTCTAAAAGAGGCATAAATAGCTCTCCACCTTTAACTACTAAAGATACAACATTTGAAGGTAATCCCTCTTTAGTTTCTATAAATTCAACTTCTGAAGCAGATGCAAGCTTTTCAAAATAAGGTTTTCCTCCTTCAAAGGCCTTTTTACCCTCTTCGTTAGAATAAGCTATAACTTTAGCCTTTCTAGATGGTGGAACATTCATTTCTGCTCTCAAGTTTCTTAAAGATTTTATAGCTTCTATAACTAAGTCCATATCATGCTCTGCTTCTGTATCCTTTAATTCATCTTTGTACTGAGGCCACTTAGAAATTGTTATAGATTCTTCATCTACTGCTAGATGAGTGAATATCTCTTCTGTTATAAATGGCATAACAGGGTGTAGAAGCTTTAATCCTGAAGTTAGTACTGTGTAAAGTACATTATATGCTATGCCCTTTTGCTTTTCGTCATCTCCATAGAACACAGGTTTTACAAGTTCTATATACCAGTCGCAAAGCTCAGTCCACATGAAGTCATAAATTTTCTGAAGAGCCATTCCTATTTCATATTTATCTAAGTTATCTGTAACTTCTTTTATAACTGTATTCATTCTTGAAAGTATCCACTTGTCAGCCAGTGTATATTCTTTGCAGTCTTTGTATTTGTTCATAATATCTCTATCAAGGTTCATCATGATAAATCTTGATGCGTTCCAAATCTTATTAGCAAAGTTTCTTGCTGCTTCTACTCTCTCTGGGTAGAACCTTATATCATTTCCTGGAGCATTTCCTGTAACTAGCATAAATCTAAGAGCATCAGCACCGTAACTATCGATTACTTCTAATGGATCTATACCATTGCCTAAAGACTTAGACATCTTTCTTCCTTCAGAATCTCTTACTATTCCGTGGATAAATACTGTTTCAAATGGAGTTTCACCCATGTTGTGGAGTCCTGAGAATACCATTCTTGCAACCCAGAAGAATATGATATCATATCCTGTAACTAAAACATTAGTTGGGTAAAAATACTCTAGATCCTCAGTTTTATTTGGCCAACCTAAAGTAGAAAATGGCCATAATGCTGAACTGAACCAAGTATCTAATACATCGTTATCTTGAACTAAATGAGTTCCTCCGCACTTTGGACATACTGTTGGAGCCTCTTCCCTACATATAATCTCTCCACAAGAACAATACCAAACTGGAATTCTATGTCCCCACCATAATTGTCTTGATATACACCAATCTTGAATATTTTCCATCCAGTTGAAGTATGTCTTTTCAAACCTCTCTGGTACAAACTTTGTATCTTTGTTTTTTACTGCTTCTATTGCAGGTTTTGCTAGAGATTCCATCTTTACATACCATTGCTTTGATATTATAGGCTCAACTACTGTTCCACATCTATCGTGACATCCAACGTTGTGAATGTGAGGTTTTATCTTAACTAAGAATCCTTGTTCCTCTAAGTCTTTAACTATTTCGCGTCTAGCTTCATATCTTTCAAGACCTTTATACTTTCCGCCAAGTTCATTTATATATCCCTTGTCGTCCATAACTCTTATTTGCTCTAAGTTGTGTCTCTTTCCTACTTCATAGTCATTAGGATCATGAGCTGGTGTTATTTTAACAGCACCTGTTCCAAATTCCATATCTACATAGCTATCTGCAACTATTGGTATTTCTCTGTTTACAAGAGGAAGTAATAGCTTCTTTCCTACTAGATGGCTATATCTTTTATCCTCAGGATTTACAGCAACTGCAGTATCACCTAATAGAGTTTCAGGTCTTGTTGTTGCTATTTCTAAATATTCATCACTGCCTATTACAGGATATTTTATATGCCAGAAGTTTCCTTCATGCTCTGCATACTCAATTTCTGCATCAGATAAAGCAGTTTGGCATTTAGGACACCAGTTAGTGATTCTATGACCTTGATATATAAGACCTTCGTTGTATAATTTAACGAATACGTGTCTTACTGCCCTATTTAAATTTTCATCCATAGTAAAAGCTTCACGAGTGAAGTCAGCAGAACATCCAAGCTGTTTTATTTGTCCTCTTATTCTAGCTCTATATTCATCTGTCCATTCCCATACTTTTTCTAGGAATGCTTCTCTTCCCATTTCTTTTTTCTTTAAACCTTGTTTTAAAAGTTCGTTTTCTACCTTTACTTCTGTGGCTATACTTGCATGATCTTCTCCTGGAAGCCATAAAGTTTCATAGCCTTCCATCCTTTTAAATCTTATAAGGATATCTTGAAGAGTATTGTCTAAAGCGTGGCCTAGATGAAGCTGTCCTGTTATATTTGGAGGTGGCATTATTATAGTGTAAGGCTTTTTATTCTTATCTACTTTTGGTGTGAAATATTTCTTTTCTTCCCAAGTTTCATAAATTCTTTTTTCAAATTCTTTTGGATTATAAGTTGTTGATATATTATTATTTTCGCTCATTTGTATCCTCCTTTTGTTTTAAAAAAATAAAAAAAGAGCCTTCATCCTTAAAAGGACGAAAGCTCGCGGTACCACCTTTTTTCCCATCATACAATGGGCTCTCAAAATTTAACGGTAAGAACACCGTCTCTGCCTACAATCACTCTCAGCAAAGAAGCTCCAAAGCTACCTTCAAAATCATCTCTTTAAGAAACCTTTCAGCCCATGAGTTTCTCTCTCTAAAAAGATACAGATTCCTACTCCTCTTTTTCTCAGCTAATTACTTATTAATTTATACATATATTATAATATTATAAGAGTTTATGTCAAGGATATTTTAAGAATTTAAGAATATTTCTCTTCCAAATTCTTTCTCTATCGGCACATTATTTTCTATAGTCTTATTCATATGGCTGTTAAGATTTTTAAAAGCCACTGACATCATAAGTTTAATTCTATTAAGCTGGTTTACCTCACTAGCTCCTGGGTCATAATCTATTGCCACTATATTCACTTCTGGGTTTTTGGCTTTTAATGCCTTTATCATACCCTTTCCAGTGACGTGATTTGGTAAACACGCAAAGGGCTGCATACATATTATATTATTCACATCATCATCTATAAGCTCTAGCATTTCTCCCGTAAGGAACCATCCTTCTCCAGTTTGATTTCCTAAAGATACAACATTTTTAGCCATCTTCGCAAGATCATATATAGTCTTTGGACACGAAAATCTTTCACTTTCCTTAAGAGCTTTTTTTATGAATCCTATATAAAGTTCAAAAGCCTTTATTCCTGCCTTACTTAATAAATATGTGGACCTCTTTCCTGATAAATATTTATATTTATAATCAGTATCATAAGCTACGTATAGGAAAAAGCCCATAAGATCTGGCATTACTGCTTCTCCCCCTTCTTCTTCTACTATGGATACCACATTATTATTTGCAGTAGGATGGAACTTCACCAATATTTCCCCCACTAGTCCAACTCTAGGTTTTGATACATTATATATTGGCAGTGTATCGAAGTCATGAATTATATTTAAGATATCATCTTTAAACTCTTTATATCCACCACTTCTTACAGTGTCCTTGCATTTTTCAGTCCATTTTTCATAAAGTTCATTAGCAGAACCTTTCACTCTTTCATAGGGCCTTACTCTATAAAGAACTCTCATAAGAACGTCACCATAGCAAACTGACATTAAAGCTTTATTTAGTAGCTTTGGTGTTACCTTAAACCCTGGATTTTTTTCTAGCCCTACGGCATTTAAAGATATTACTGGTATTTTTTCCAAATTACACTCTCTAAGTGCTTTTCTTAAAAATCCTATATAATTAGTTGCTCTACAGCCTCCACCAGTTTGAGTTATTATAACAGAAGTATTATCCAAATCATACTTTCCACTCTTTAAAGCACTTATAAGCTGACCAACGACGATTATAGAAGGATAGCAAGCATCATTATTTACATATTTCAAGCCTTCTTCAATTATAGTAGAGTCCACATTGTTAAGCACAACTAAATTATAATCACAAGCTTTAAAAGCCTCCTCTAGAAATTGGAAATGTATAGGAGACATTTGTGGTGATAGTATAGTATGATTTTTTCTCATTTCCTTTGTAAATATCACTCTTTTATTAGGATTTTCCCCAACAGTAATTTTAAAATTACTTTTTTCTCTTTCTTCCATGGATGCTTTTAATGAACGTAATCTTATTCTAACTGCACCTAGATTATTTCCTTCGTCTATTTTTATTACTGTATATATCTTTCCATTTCTATTTAATATACATTTAACCTCATCAGTAGTTACAGCATCTAATCCACATCCAAAAGAATTCAGTTGTATAAGCTCTAAATTTTCGCTGGTTGATACAAAACTTGCAGCTCTATAAAGCCTATTATGATATGTCCATTGATCTACAACTCTTAATGGTCTATCTATACCCTGTAGATGACATATACTGTCTTCAGTAAGTACTGCAATGCCATAAGATGTTATAAGACTGTCAATTCCGTGATTGACTTCTGGGTCTATATGATAAGGTCTTCCACTGAGTACTATTCCTTTCAAGCCTTTTTCATCTAAATATTTTAGAGTCTCTTCTCCTTTTTTCTCTATGTCCTTCTTAAAATTCTCCTGCTCCTTTAATGCCTTTGCAAGAGCACTATTTATTTCATTTTTCGTTGCTCCCTCTTCTTTAAATATTGTATATAACCTATCATAAAGTTTCTTCTCATTATTTAATGCTAAAAAAGGATTTAAAAATTTTATGTTTTTTTCTTTTATTATATCCATATTATTTTTTATGACTTCAGGATAGGAAGTTACAATCGGACAGTTATAACTGTTATTTGCCGTTTCATCTTCCTTCCTCTCATAAGGAATGCATGGATAAAAAATAAACTTTATGCCCTTATTTATTAAATTCATTATATGTCCATGTACCAGCTTTCCTGGATAGCAAACAGACTCAGATGGAATTGTTTCCATTCCACTTTCGTAAGTCTTCTTATTTGTCCTATCTGAAAGCACAACCTTATATCCAAGATCCGTTAAAAATGTAAACCAAAATGGATAGTTTTCATATAAATTTAATGCCCTGGGTATTCCAATGACTCCACGTTTCGCTTCCTCTTCTTTTAATGGCTCATAACTAAATAATCTTTCATATTTGTATTCATATAAATTAGGTATGTCCTTATTCCTGTTTTGTTTTCCTTCTCCTTTTTCACATCTGTTTCCCGAAATGAACTTCTTGTTATTTCCGAAATCATTTATTGTAAGAAGACAATTGTTAGTACAGCCACCACACCTTCTTAGAGTTATTTTGGCATGTATCTTATCTAAATCCTCTACTTTGCATAGAGTAGATATATATCCTTTTTCATATCTTTCTTTTGATATTATGGCAGCTCCAAAAGCCCCCATTATCCCTGCTATATCTGGTCTTATAGCTTTGACACCACTTATAAGTTCAAAAGCTCTTAATATAGCATCATTATAAAAGGTTCCCCCTTGCACCACTATTTTTTGTCCCATTTCCTCAGGTCTTCTAATTCTTATTACTTTGTATAATGCATTCTTCACAACAGAATAGCAAAGTCCTGCTGCAATATCTCCTACCTTGGCACCTTCCTTTTGAGCTTCTTTCACCTTGGAATTCATAAATACTGTACATCTAGAGCCTAAATCAATAGGAGTATTTGCTTTTATGGCTTCAGCTACAAATCTATCTAAAGACAAATTTAAAGATTTAGCAAATCCCTCTATAAAGGAACCACATCCAGAAGAGCATGCTTCATTGAGAAGTATACTATCTATAACTCCATCTTTAATCTTTAAACATTTCATGTCTTGTCCACCAATATCAAGTATAAAATCAACTCCAGGCAAAAAATAGTTAGCCCCTTTATAGTGAGCCACTGTTTCAATTTCGCCTATGTCTACCCCTAATGCTGTCTTTATTAAATTTTCTCCATATCCTGTAACCGTAGAATTAACTATATTAAAATCCTTTGGTTTTTTATCATAAATATCTTTTAATATGCTTATAACAACATTTAAGGGATTTCCCTTATTGTTTTCGTAATGGCTATATACTATATTGCAATCCTCATCTATAACAACAGCCTTTGTTGTTGTAGATCCTGCATCTATTCCCAAAAATCCATTGCCTATGCTTAGCTCAAAGGATTTTTTTCTTGCAATATCCTTGTTATGGATTTCTTTAAACTTTTTATATTCATCTTCTCCTTCAAAGAGAGGCTTCAATCCTTTTATTAAATGTTTTTCCTTCTTTAAGTTTATAAGAAGATCTAAAAGTTCTTTCATGTATATAGGACTATTTTCTCTTGATTTGATAGCCGCCCCTATTGCCACAAAAAGCTGAGAATTTTCAGGGAAAATTACATCTTCATCCCTTAAATTCAGCGTTTCTTTAAATCTTTTTCTAAGTTCGCTTAAAAAATATAAAGGCCCCCCTAGGAAGGCTACTTTTCCTTTTATAGGTTTGCCACAAGCAAGTCCACTTATAGTTTGATTTACAACTGCTTGAAATATTGAAACAGCTATATCTTCTTTTCTAGCTCCCTCATTAATCAATGGCTGAATATCTGTCTTAGCAAAAACCCCACATCTTGCTGCTATAGAATATATATTTTCATAGTGTTTTGCTAAATTATTCAATCCCAATGCATCAGTTTCTAAAAGCACTGACATTTGATCTATGAATGCTCCCGTCCCACCGGCACATGTTCCATTCATCCTTTGTTCTATGCCGCCTTTAAAATAAGTTATTTTAGCATCTTCTCCTCCAAGTTCTATAGCCACATCAGTATTAGGAATAGTATTTTCAACAGCTGTGGTGCATGCTATAACCTCTTGAATAAATGGTAAGTTAAGTCTTTTAGATACCCCAAGTCCTCCTGATCCTGTTATTGTTACTGTTACTCCTCCATCAAAGACATTGCTGCAATCCTTAATTAAGGATATAACTGTATTTTCTATGTCAGCTAGATGCCTCTGATATTTACTATATATCACCCTGTTCTCTCTATTTATTAGTACTAATTTTACTGTAGTTGATCCTATGTCTAACCCTAAATTTAAAATGCCTTTCATGTTTACATCCCCTTAATTAAAAGAATTCTATTTGCATAACCCTTTATCTAGCATTATGGAATATAAGATATCTAAAGAAAATTTTTGAATATTTATATTTAATACTCATATTATATAATGTATTCCATTAAAAATTCAATTAGTAGTTCAATAAAATTTTATAATATTAATCATGTATAAATTATGTACTTATAGTTAAAAATTTAAAATATATATTATATATAGAAAATCAACTTTAGGAGGATTTAGAGTGAGTTATTTTGAGAAAGCAAATGACCTTTATAACGACAAGGATTATAAAAAAGCCATTAACTTTTATAAAAAATCTATAGAAAGTCAAGAAAATGAGGCATGCTCCTATTATAATGCCGCAGTATGTTTTATAAAGCTCAAAGAATATGAAAAAGCACTAGATCTCATAAAATCTGCTCTTTCTTTAAAGCAAGAAAGCAAATATTTTTTCAACTTAGCTTATTGCTATGCCATGTTAAATGACACTCAAAAGGCTTTACTTTACTTTAATACATCTTGGGCCCTAGATAACAATGACAAGGATTGCGAAAAAGCCTTAAATTTAATAGTTAAGAACCTAAAAAAAGGAGCATTGAAATAAATGCTCCTTTACCATTCTCCTGCTATTTGAGCTCCTCTATGATCAAGCTGAAAGTTTTTAGAGTTAAAATAATTTCCTCCATCATAAAAAGTTGTATCTATATTAATCCACTTTTTCTCTTCTTTTATATACACCTCATTCCAAGCATGGCTTACCCATGTTGTGCCATTAAATCCTTCCCCAGTAACGAGCCTAACTCTAAGATTAGCCGCCCTAGCCATAGCTACATAAAGGGCTGAATAATCAAAACATATTCCTTTTCTGCTTTCATAAGTTGGAATAGCTCCCGATGCTATGGAATAATCTCCCCGCATTATGAGATTTGCCTTTTTATAGTCATAATTTATATTTCTGCCTATCCAATTATACAGTGCTTTAGCCTTATCCTTGTCTTTACTTATTCCACTTACTATATTCGAAGCTTCTTCCTTTATATATTTATTCGACTTTATACCTTCGTCTAAGGTCACCCCATTATAATATACAATTACATTTCTTTTTTTGTAGTCGTTTGATGTCTTTGAAGCATTATTATCTTTAGCTTCATCTATTTCCACTATTTTGAATGAATCATTTAAAATATTTGGTATGCTTTGAGCAAAGGAGGATTTGGTTATTGGATTTATAATGTAATCTACAATAGATATATAAAGATTAGATTGATTTAAATAACTGTTAAGTTTCTCATTAAAAACAAATAGGGTAGACCAGTTTAATAAGAAAGAAACTAATATTATATAACATATGGCTCTAGGAAGAGCAAAAAAACTGCTTAGTATCCTTTTTAAACCCTCGCCTCTCTTACTATAAAATCTACGAAGAACAGATACTAAAGGACTTAAGGTAAAGTAATTTATCACCTTTAATATAACTATTCCTATGTAGTAAATCACACATAAAACCACAGGAAGTACTAAAATATAAGCGAGTCTCGGACTCCCATCTAAAAAATCCGTAAATCCAATTGGAATATACTTTTCCATAAATCCAAAATTTCTTAAAATAACTATGTTTTTAGTGATTTTAAGAGAGATAAAAAACTCTATTATAAAAGCTATGTTTTTTTCTATGCTCCATATGTCTTCTTCTAAGGCCTCTGCCCCTTTTTTGAAAAAGAAAGCCTTTATTAAGGGAAGAAAAAATACTATACAGAGCATTACAGTTATGACATCAAAAGACATGTATTTCATGCTAATACTCCTTAAATTCATTAATAGTTTCTTTTATTATCTCATTGCTTAAAGAAAAATCATATCCTCTGCTTACAAGGTATCTAAATAACTTTTCTTTTATCTTCCTTTCATCATCTGTGCTCTTTTTTAGTATATTATATTTTTTTATGCATAATTCCTTTGCTTTAAGTTTTTCTACATCATCACTGATTTCAAGAAAAGCCTTTGATATAAGTTCAGAATCTATACCTTTTTGCTGAAGGTCAAATTTTATTTTATTTTTACCTTTAGATTTTAGCTTTTCTTTTACAAAGAGTTTCACATAAGACTCATCATTTATGAAATTATAACTTTTTAGAAACTCTATAGTTTCCTCTGTTATATTTTCATCATATCCTTTTGCTATAAGTTTTTCTCTTATTTCACTTTCTGTCTTTAAAGTTCTCTCCAAGATTTTTAAAGCTGTACTTTTAGCTTTGAGTTTTTCCTCTTTGTATACTATTTCCTTTAAACTTTCTTCATCTATGATAGATCCCTTTGAAATCCCCTCTTTGTAGATAAGTTCCATATTGCAAGCAAAGGCAAATTCATAATTCACAAATACATTTACCCTGTCTTTATTTTTCTTCTGTACTTCTATAGATGTTATCTTACCATTTTTAACTTCCATTTTTTAATTACCTTCTCTTAGTATATGAATAGTGGGGCTATTTAAAAATTTTCTAGCCACATTATAAATACTTTCCTTATTTACCTTATTTAAATCATCCATATCATCTATAAATTCATATATGCTCTCTCCATCTAAACATTGATGAACTGCATAATTACACAAATCTGTAGAATCTTCAAGAGTTGAAAGTACCGCTGTTTTGTGAACTTTTTTCATAAGATCCAAAGTTCTATCATCAAATTTAATTACTTCATTTTTTATATCCTCTATAGCTCCATTTATTATATCTATAGCTTCATCAGTGTTTTCCCTGTCCACAGCTGTATAGATAGCTAATGTTTTTATATTATCACTCAAATCTAAATGAGTGTATATGTCATAGGCAAGGCCTCTATTTTCTCTAAGCTCTCTAAAAAGAATTGAGTTTGCACTCTCTCCTAGCCTATGGCTTAATATCTTAAAAGGGAGTTCCATATCTTTTGATATAGAATTAACTCCATACAAATAAACTATAGTGTTTTGCTCCAAATCTTTTTTATGTGATATAAATATACCTGGATTATTGTCCTCAACTATCACATCTGGGAGTATAGCTTTTTCTTTTTTCCAAGATCCGAATATATCCTCAATATTTTTCACTACATCTTCGTGGTCCAAAGAAGATACAATAACCATATAACTGTTGCTTGGAACGTAAAACTTATTATAAAATTTTTCTATATCACTTTTATTGAATTTTTTCACATTATTCTCTGAACCGCTTATGTCATATTTAAGAGGACTTTTCTCATAAGCTTTTTCTAATGCCATCTTAAAACTTAAATCCTCTATATCATCTTTAGATGCCCTTATTTCTGATAATATTACTCCCCTCTCTTTTTCAATTTCTGCCTTTGGAAATACAGGGTTCATTATCATATCTCCAACAAGGGTCATAGCATTAAAAAGCTCCTCTTCGATGCAGGTTACACTATATACAGTACAGCCATAATCTGTATAGGCATTATACTCTCCCCCTAGCATCTCCAATTCTTCATTTATCTTTTCATTATTTCTAGTAGTTGTCCCCTTAAACATCATGTGCTCTAAAAAATGACTTATGCCCTTTTCCCCTAAACTTTCGTACATGGCCCCGATTTTAACTCCAAAGTGAAGACATGAGATTTGGGTATCTTTTTTTATAGTTACTATATTTAATCCATTTGCCATGGTATATTTCTTACTATCGAACATTCTGTTGCCCATTTATTTACCTCCTAATGATCATATAATTTTATTGTAGTTTATATTATATCATACTCTTATAAAACAAAGATTTTATTCTTACAATATAAAAAATAAATTTAATATTAGCTTCTAGAGTTATCTGTATTACTACAGTATTAAAAATGTGATATAATTTAAATTAATTGATATGGTATAATTTTCTTTAATATAATTAGAAGTGTACCTATTAATTTCATTGGGGGGGGATTTTTTATGGACACTAAATATGAGCTTATAATGAGCTATATAAAATCTGAAATTCAAAATGGTAATTTTAAATCAAAGCTGCCTTCTATAAGGGCATTAGCTATAAAATTCAGCTGTAGCAATTCTACAGTTATAAGAGCTTATTCAGAGCTTGAAAAAAACAACTTGATATATGCCATGCCCAAAAGCGGATATTTTGTATCTAAAAACAGTTTGATATTTTCAGATATTAATGATGAGAAAACAATAAATTTTGCATCTGGAGAACCATCTTGCTCTATATTTCCTACAAAAGACTTTCAAAAGTGCATAAACAAAGCCATAGACAAATATGGTAATGAACTTTTTAGCTACGGTGCTGCAGATGGTTTTCTACCATTAAAAAGCGTTTTGAACAAAAAATTTAAAGGTGAGGGTATCAATATATCAGAAAACAAAATTTGTTTTACAAATGGAGTACAAGAAGCCTTGTCCATCTTGTCTTCCATGAAATTTCCTAACGGAAAAGAGAGCATATTAATTGAAGACCCAACTTATAATTTATTTTTAGGCTGGATTAAAAATAATAATTTTTCTGTATACTCTATTCCAAGGGATTTTTCAGGCATATCCTTAGAGGTGCTAGAAGATAACTTCAAAAATAATGATATAAAATTCTTTTATACCATGCCTAGATTACATAATCCATTGGGCACTTCTTATACTGAGGAAGAGAAGAAAGCCATAGTGGATTTAGCAAACAAGTACGATGTGTATATTGTTGAAGATGACTATCTATATAATCTATGGAACAAGGAGGATTTGTCATTAAAATATTACGATACAGAGGATAGAGTGATTCATATGAAAAGTTTTTCTAAAACTTTACTTCCCAGCATGAGGCTTGGAGCAATTATTCTTCCTGACTCTTTAAGGGGTTCTTTCTTTAATTACAAAATACATCTAAATTTTAGGTGTCCTCAATTATTTCAAGGTGCACTTACAGAATTTATAGAAAGTGGACAATACGACATATACGTATCACAAATCAAAAAATATTATGCTCAAAAGCTAAAACTATTAAAACAAGTATTTGAAAAAAATTCAATAAGTGAACTTTCATATAATATTCCTCTAAACGGATTTTTTTCTTACGTCAATCTTCCATCTACAATTTCTTTCTCTGAACTTTATAATGCTTTAAGTCTTCATAACGTTGAGATAAGAAACATGAAATATTTCATGCTAGATGAAGATAATAATGTAAATGCAGCTAGATTAAGCGTATCAAATATAAATGATGAAAATGTCATAGAGGGAGCAGAAATCTTTTTAAGACAAATTAGCGAATTATTGCGTATGAGACGTAATAAGGCAAATAGTATGATTGAATTATAGTTAGGTGGTATTATGAATAAACAAATTTTAATAGCAGAAGATGAACCTAGAATGAGAAGATTAATAAAGGATTACTTATCACGGGAAGGTTTTGTAATTGTGGAAGCATCTAATGGTAAAGAGGCTTTAGAACTCTTTCAAACCAATAAATTTGATTTGCTTATTTTAGACATAATGATGCCTCTTTTAAACGGTTTTGATCTTTGCAAGGCTGTAAGAGATATATCAAATATTCCAATAATAATATTGACTGCCCGCTCCGATGATGATGACGAGGTTCTTGGCTATGATTTAGGGGCAGATGATTATATAACTAAGCCCTTTTCTCCAAAAATATTGGTGGCTAAGGTAAAAGCTCTTCTTAGAAGATTAGATGACCTTAACATCACTAATGCTTCTATAGAGATAAATAAGCTCTCAATAAATAAAACTTCTCATGAAGTTCAAATAGACGGAGAAACCCTGTCATTATCTCCAAAGGAATATGATCTTCTCATATTTTTAGCAGAAAATAAAAATTCTGTATTCTCTAGAAATAGCCTTCTAGATAAAGTTTGGGGCTACGACTTTGATGGGGATATAAGGACCGTAGACACTCATATAAAGAGACTTAGAGAAAAACTTGGTGAGTATAGCAATTTGATAATTACTGTCAGAGGAAGTGGATATAAACTTGAATATAAAGATTAAAAAAAACATAACAAACAAGCTTTTTATAATAACTTCTTTAGTTTTATTACTTTTTCTTCTCTTTTCACTAGCCTTTCAAAGCATGTTCTTTGGAGATTTTTATTTAAAGAGAAAAACAAACAATCTAAAAGAGGATGTTATGAAGTTTAAGCTTAATTATTCCTATAATATAACTGACAACTATAAACTTTATTCAAGTATGCAAAGCTTTGAAGCTATAAACAATGCTAAAATAGCTATTTTATCTAATGTTGGTGAAATTGTATATCTTCCAAACCCACAAAATCAATTAGATGATACAGTAAAAAACACCTTACATGATATATTAAAGGAACTCATATATAGCGGTACATTTTCAGATGTTTTAAACGGCAAAAAAGAAACGGTGACAACACTTATAAATGCTACTGATTTGAATTCTAAAAATATAGTTTCTATAAGTGCTATATCCCTCAAAGAGAAAAATGACGGTATTATAATAGCCTATTCTCCCTTCCAACCCATCGAAGAAGCTAGTGCTGTTATAAAAAGCTTTTATATTTACTTAGCATTATTTGCCCTTGTAGTCATCGTAATTCTTTCTAAAATATATACAAATATAATTTCAAAACCTTTAGTTAAGATTAATCAAGTTGCCTTAAAACTAAGTAATCTTGATTTTTCTGAAACTTGTCCAATAGAAAGTGAGGATGAAATAGGAAATCTAGCTAAAACTTTAAATTTTCTATCTTTAAACCTTAATAATGCATTATCTGATTTGAATACAGCTAATGCAAATCTTAAAAAAGACATAGAAAACGAGAAAAAATTAGAAACTATGCGTAAAGATTTCGTTGCAAATGTATCCCATGAATTAAAAACTCCTATAGCATTAATCGAAGGTTATGCAGAGGGCATAAAAGATGGGGTTGTAGATGAAAATGAAATTAATGACTATCTAGATGTTATAATAGATGAATCTCATAAGATGAATTCTTTAGTAATGGATATGCTTGAACTTAGCAAATTGGAATCTCCCAGCTTTAAACTTAACTTAATGGATTTTTCTATAGTAACTCTTATAAATAAATGTTGCAAAAATTTAGAGCATTTTATCCTGCAGAAAAACTTAACTATAACCTATCCTAAAGATGATTTTTTAGTTATTGGTGATGAATTTAGAATAAATGAAGTAGTAACTAATCTTTTAACTAATGCAATAGAACATTCTAAGGATAAGTCATCTATAGATATAACTGTAAATGACTTAGAAGATAAGATTAAAGTAAGTATAATAAACTATGGAAATCCTATTCCTAAAGAAGAAATGAAAAATATTTGGGATAAATTCTATAAAATCGATAAATCAAGAAATAGACTTCTTGGAGGTACTGGTCTTGGGCTAGCCATAGTAAAAAATATATTGTTACTTCATAAAAGTAAATTTGGGGTAGAAAACATGTCAGACAAAGTTTGCTTTTTCTTCACTCTAGATAAAGCTACAAAAGGGGAAAATCTTTAGAGATTTTCTCCTTTTAATACATTCCACCATCTATTGTTATGATTTGGGAATTTATGTACTCAGCATCTTTAGAGCACAAAAACACTACTGCTTTTCCTATATCTTCCCCTCTTCCAAATTCACCTACAGGGATTTCTTCTTTTAATTCATCCTTTTCCTCTTCACTGAGCCAGCTATTCATTCCCGTATCTATTACTCCAGGAGATATGGCATTTACCCTTATTCCATTTAGAGCCATTTCCTTTCCTAGCGCTTTAGTAAAGCTGTTTATAGCACCTTTAGAGGCTGAATACACAGCTTCACAAGAGCCACCTACATTTCCCCATATAGAAGATATGTTAACTATTCTTCCGTACTTTTGAGATGTCATATAGGGAAGAACAAAATGGCATGTATACATTACCCCTTTTAAATTTACATTTATAAGATTGTCTATATCCTCTAGTTTCATATCCATAAATAAATTTCTTAAGCTTATTCCTGCATTATTAACTAAAATATCTATCTTGCCATATTTAGCAATGACACTGGAAACTACGTTTTCCACATCTGCATATTTAGAAACATCACCTTTAACGCCTATTGCGTATCCTCCAAAAGCTTCTATAAGCTTTATTGTTTCTTCACAGCCTTCTCTATCTGTATTATAATTGACAGCTACCATGGCACCTTCCTTAGCAAGCTCTACAGCTATAGATCTTCCTATACCTTTTGATGCACCAGTAACTAAAGCTACATTTCCTTTTAGTTTCATATTCCCTCCACTTAGTCTTATATTTCTATTCTATTATTTAAAACAAACATATCCAAAATGATATTGAGAATTACTAATTACTTGTTTTAAATCTGCTTCTGTACTTTTAACTTTTAACATACTAGCATTAATCTTATCTTCAGCCTTAATATCTGATATTTTCATCCATATCCTCGCCTGCTCACCTTTAAATTCGTCTGGATAATCTGATGTTGGAGCTGAAATAGGTGATTTGTCAGAAATAATATCCTGTATTATTGCACTATAGGCAATATCATTGCTACCTCCAGCCGATTCTCCAATACCAAAGATAATCTTTACTGTTTCTCCTTGTTTTATTAACTTTTTATAATGCTTTACTTTCTTTTCTGACATTCCGTAGTATAACGCTTGAGTTGAGAACCATGTAAATCCTCTACTTTTTTCGTCTTCAATATAAACCTTTATCGTTTCATGTCCATTTAATTCATTTCCGTTAATGTCTGTAGACATTCCAAGTTTCATAAATATAAAGTCATTGTCAATCGAATTATCATCTCTATCCTCTATCATTTGTTTAACCCCCTCAACATTTAAATATTTCTTTTTTAATTTAAGATAAAGTTCCTCGTCCTTTGCTATCATATACATTTCAATCACATCATTTAATGCTGCTGTCTTAGTTATCTGCTTTTCACTAATAAATTCATTAAACATATCTTGAACTGTGTCAGCTACAGATATTGTCATATAATTTTGCCTTGCCATACTGAATTCCCCTCCAACTTTGTACCATACCTCTGATAGAGGTATCATTCAAATTAAGTGTACCATACATCCGTTAGATATTCAATACTATTATTAAATATACATGCTAAGAGTAATTATGATTTTATTGTCCAATCTAATTGTGAATTGATACCATTTAATAATATAACTTTTGAATTTCATCCAAATTCCTTGAAGATTTTAAAGGTTTAGTCATAGCCAGTGGTTTTCAACGCAATAAAAACAAAGGATATGCCTCAATTTGGCATATCCTTTGTTTTATCTTTATAGGACTTGTCTACAGCTTTTAATATTATTCCCTGTTCAAAGCCCCCTTTTAGCCTTCTCTTTTTTTCTCTCTCTTTTGCTAAATCTTCTTCGCTATATCCTTTTGCTTTTGCTATAGCAAATACTACTTCCATGATATCAGCTAACTCTTCTAAAGATTCTGTTTCAATAAATTCATTTATCTCCTCTTGAAGCTTTGCTTCTAGTGCTCTAAAGTAACCAATACTACTTATTTTTTCAGCTTTATATCTAAAGCCAGATTCCTCTATAATGTCTGGTACTGCATCTCTAACCATCTTATTATATGGTTTCATAGAATCACACCTTCTCTATAAATATTAATTATTTATATTTTTTCATCAAAACTTCTTTCTATTCAAAATCGTAAAAAATCACCTTAAAAAATTAAGGTGATCTAATACTTATTTATTTAATTTAAAGGAACTCTTTAGCGAAACTATTCTATTAAATACTAGTTTATCTTCAGTTGTATATTTTGAATCTACATTAAAATATCCATGTCTAAAGAATTGGAAGGCATCTCCCTTTTTAGCTTCTTTCATCAAAGGCTCTACATAGCCATGAAGTACTTCTAATGAATTTGGATTTATATTCTCTAAGAAGTTCTTGTTTACATCCTCATTTTCATCTAATAAAAGAGGCTCATACAATCTGAATTCTGCATCTATCGCAGTAGATAGGTTTACCCAGTGAATTGTGCTCTTTACCTTTCTTCCTGTAAATCCTGAACCACTCTTAGTTTCAGGATCATAAGTACAGTGTATCTCTACCACTTTTCCATTTTCATCTTTTATAAAATCATTACACTTTATAAAATATGCTCCTTTAAGTCTCACTTCGTTTCCTGGGAATAGTCTAAAATACTTCTTAGGAGGTTCTTCCATAAAGTCTTCTTGTTCTATATATATTTCTCTAGAAAATGGTACAAGTCTCTTTCCTTCTTCAGGCTTATCTGGATTGTTTTCTATTTCAAGCATTTCAGTTTCGCCCTCTGGATAGTTGGTTATAACAACCTTTAGAGGATTTAAAACTGCCATTGTTCTAGGTGCTTCTTTGTTTAATTCTTCCCTTATGAAGTAATCAAGCATTGAGCTATCAACTATAGATGCAGCCTTTGCTACTCCTATTTCTTTGCAGAAGTTTCTTATAGCAACTGCTGGACATCCTTTTCTTCTAAGACCTGCTATAGTAGGCATTCTTGGGTCATCCCATCCATCAACTACGTTTTCATCTACAAGAAGCTTAAGTTTTCTCTTGCTCATAACTGTGTTTGTCATGTTTAATCTTGCAAATTCTATCTGCTGTGGAACATTTTCCATTTCACACTCTCTCACAACCCAATCGTAAAGAGGTCTATGGTCTTCGAATTCAAGGGTACATATAGAGTGAGTTATACCCTCTATTGCATCCTCTAATGGATGTGCAAAATCATACATAGGGTATATGCACCATTTGTTTCCTGTGTTGTGATGTTCTGAATGAGCTATTCTATAGATTATAGGATCTCTCATATTTATATTTGGTGATGTCATATCTATTTTTGCTCTTAAAACTTTTTCTCCATCTTTAAAATCACCATTTTTCATCTGCTCAAATAAGCTTAAGTTTTCTTCAACTGTTCTATTTCTGTATGGACTTTCTTTTCCTGGCTCTGTAAGAGTACCTCTGTACTCCTTTATTTCGTCTCCTGTCAAATCGCATACATATGCCTTGCCCTTCTTTATAAGAAGTATAGCTTTCTCATACATGGTATCAAAATAATTTGAAGCAAAATATAGGTTATCCCAATCGTAGCCAAGCCATCTAACATCATTTTCGATTGACTCCACATACTCTGTATCTTCCTTAACTGGATTAGTGTCATCAAATCTTAAATTTGTCTTTCCTTTAAATTCGTCTGCAAGCTCAAAGTTTAAAACTATAGATTTTGCATGACCTATATGTAAATATCCATTAGGCTCAGGGGGAAAACGTGTTATTATATCCTTATGCTTGCCGCTTTCTAAATCCTGTTTTACGATATTTTTTATAAAATTTGATGAATTATATTCCTCTGCCATATTCTCATCCCTTTTCTAACTAAATTCTCATTTATAATAATGTGTAGTTTATATCCATATATACAAAGATAGCTTTATATATAAAATATTTATTCATACATCTACCTTTAAATATACCATAATTTATCCTTATTTTCTACTATATAACCACAAACTGATTAGTATTTTCATCATATTTATATCCTATTTGACTAAATTTTTCATTAACATCTGATAGATCTAAATCCATGTAGCTACAGTAATCTTCAAGGGTAGAAAATTCATCCCTAAGCTTCATATTTACTATACTTAAAGCCATATAGCTATCCATTTTCATAAACTCCTCTTTTTCCATGTGCTCTCTCCTCTACAATTTATATCTGATTTTCTAAACCATCAGTTATCATTTATATATATTATCATATTCTTTACTTCTCCGCATTGAAAAATCCTTGAATTTAGGATATAATTCTAAGGATATCATAAATTGTACAACGGAGGAAGTTATGAATAATTCAAATAAATCTTTTAAATTCATATTATTGATTTTAACCATTTTACCATTGATTCTTCCTATATTAAACATATATTTAGGAATAGTTATAACTGCAAATGTATTGCCACAAGAAGTAGTTTATTACGGTAATACATCCTTACTTACTTTAAGCTTAAAGATTTTCTTATTTTCTTTAGCAGTAGATGCAATTTTAAGCCTTATAGGCTTTAATTCCGATAGAAGAATAAATCTCATGATAGAGAAAAAGTTTACTTCAATAGCTTTTGAAACAGCTATTTCAGTTTTTACTTTGATAGTAGGATACTCTCTAATAAAGTCATTTGGACTCACAGATTTTGTTTTCTTTAGAGATGGACTAGCACTTTTTATGGCCATATCTGTATTTTTAGATTTGATAACACTATTTTTTATTGGAATGTTTATTCATAAAAATGGCGGCGCGGAAAACAAAGATGAATCTAATGAAAATTAAAAGAGGCTGATTTTTTAAAAAGTCACTGAAAAATTTCAGTGACTTCTTTTTTTAGTCAGTCTCTTTTAAAATTTATAATTATTTAGCAATTCCTATGTCTCTTCTATAATATATGTTTTCAAACTTCACATTTTGAATGTTCTTATAACATATCTTTCTTGCCAAATCTAAAGTTTCTGCCTTTGATACTACAGCAAGTACTCTTCCCCCACTAGTTAAAAGTCTATTGCTTTCATCTTTGACTCCAGCCATAAACACCTTGCTTTCGCCAACATCTCCTATAGATATTTCCTTGTTTTTTTCATAGCTTCCTGGATATCCAGAAGATGCTCCTATTACTACACAAGCAGATTTGTTTTCCCACTTAATCTCTGTATTCTTTAAATCTTTTTCTAAAGCCTTTTCTATAAGCTCTAAAAGATCACTTTCCATTAAAGAAAGTACACCTTGAGTTTCTGGGTCACCCATTCTAACATTATATTCTAATAGATATACGCCCCTCTTAGTTATCATAAGACCGAAGAAGATTATCCCCACAAAATCCATCTTCTCTTCTTTAATTCCATTTAAGGTTGGTGCCATTATGTCTTTTTCAAAGATATCCATTACTTTGTCGTTCACATATGGATTAGGACATATTACACCCATTCCACCAGTATTAGGTCCTCTATTATCATCAAGTATCTGCTTATGATCCTTTGCGGATATAAATGGAATTATAGTTTCCCCATCTGTTATAGATAATATAGATGCCTCTACTCCTTCTAGGAATTCTTCTACAACTATAGTCTTCCCTGACTCTTTAAAGTTTTCTGAAGTCATAAGTTCTTCTATTGCTGCTTTTCCTTCTTTTAAGTTATTGCAGATTATAACTCCTTTTCCTGCTGCTAATCCATCTGCCTTTATGACAAGAGGAAATTCTTTATCTTCTATATATTTTAGAGCCTTATTTTCATCTGAAAACACTTCATACTCAGCAGTTTTTACTCCGTACTTTTTCATAAACTCCTTTGAAAAAGCTTTACTGCCTTCTAAAATAGCCCCTTCTTTGCTTGGTCCAAATATCCTTAGGTTATTTTCTTTAAATATATTTACAATACCTTTAGTCAATGGTTCTTCTGGTCCAACTACAGTAAGGTCAATGCAGTTTTCTTTTGCAAATTTAACTAGCTCATCTATTTCTGTTATATTCACATTTTTGCATTTGTTTTCTCTAGATGTTCCTCCATTGCCTGGAGCACAGTATATGGTATTAACCTTTGGGTTTTGAGCTAATTTCCAAGCTATAGCGTGTTCTCTTCCCCCTGATCCTATTAAAAGTAAGTTCATCATCTATACTCCTTTCTTAATACTAGTGTTTAAAGTGTCTATATCCTGTAAAGACCATAGATATTCCATGTTCATTGCAGGCATCTATAGACTCCTGATCTCTTAGAGATCCACCAGGCTGAATTATTGCTTTAATTCCATATTTAGCTGCTTCATCAACTACGTCTCTAAATGGGAAGAAAGCATCTGATGCAAGAATTGTTGCACCCTTTCCACGTCTTAAAGCATCTTCAGTAGGCCAAATTCTATTAACTTGTCCACCACCAATACCTAGAGCAACACCATCATGTGCCACTACTATGGCATTTGATTTTACATACTTAACTACTTTCATTCCGAAAATTAAATCTTTCATCTCTTCTTCAGTAGGTTGCTTTTCAGTTACTATTTTTATTTCATCTATAAGCTTATTATCTTCATCTTGAACTAGCATTGCTCCATCAACAGTAACCATGTACTTTTCTGCCTTTGGTACGTTATTGAACTTAAGTACTCTTAAATTCTTTTTAGTCTTTAAAACTTCTAATGCATCTTCATCATATTCTGGTGCTGCTATAACTTCTAAGAAGATCTTAACCATTTCTTCTGCTGTACTCTTGTCTACCTTTTTATTGAAAGCAACTATACCTCCAAATATAGAAGTTGGATCTACATTATATGCTTTCATATATGCATCGTAGGAAGTTTCTCCTGTAGCCACTCCGCAAGGTGTATTATGCTTCAATGCACAGCAAGCTGTTTCTTCAAATTCATTAGCACATTTCCAAGCTATATCTACATCTTTAAAGTTGTTATAAGATAATTCTTTACCATTTAAAGTTTCAAATGTATTCATAGCTCCATCAGCAGTTGCTAAACCATAAACTGCTGCACTTTGATGTGAATTTTCACCATATCTTAAACCTTGCATTTTCTTATAAGATACTGAAAGATACTCTGGGTACTCCTCATCTCCTAATAAGAAATTGGCAATAGCTCCATCATAAGCGCTCATAAGATTAAACACCTTACCTGCAAGTTTCTTCTTAGTTACAAAAGAAACTTCTCCATCCTGCTGGATTTCATTCATAACTACTGAGTAATCATTTTTATTAGATATTACAACTACATCTTGAAAGTTCTTAGCAGCTGCTCTAAGCATTGTAGGACCACCAATGTCTATGAATTCCACCTTTTCTTCAAAGGATAAATCCTCTTTAACTTTTTCAAAGAAAGGATATAAGTTTACTACAACATAATCTATTGTATGTATTTCTCTTTCTTTTAAAGTGTTCATGTGCTTTTCATTGTCTCTTATTGCAAGTATTCCCGCATGAACAAGTGGATGAAGAGTCTTTACTCTTCCATCTAGCATTTCAGGGAAATTAGTAACTTCATTTATTTCTATAACATCTAGTCCATTTTCTTTTAAATATCTATAAGTACCACCTGTTGATACTATTTCTACATCTTTAGATACTAAAAATTTTGCAAAATCCAATATTCCTTCTTTGTCAAATACACTTATTAATGCTCTCTTTTTCATAAGGAATCCTCCCTTTATTCTTCTATATTGACTCTACCGTCAATTATTTTTATTTTTCCTTCGCTTATAAGCTTTATAGATTTACTAAGAATTATATGTTCTTTTTCTAATATTCTCTTTTGAACCATTTCAGCATCGTCGCTGAAGTAAACCGGAACTGTTTCTTGAGCTATTATAGCTCCTCCGTCTACTTCAGAGTTTACAAAATGAACTGTACATCCTGAAACTTTAACTCCGCTTTTTATTACAGCTTCATGAACCTTTATTCCGTACATTCCTGGTCCACAAAATGATGGAATAAGTGATGGATGAATATTTATTATTTTATTTCTAAATTCATCTAATATTTTACCATCTAATATAGAAAGAAATCCAGCAAGTACTATTAAATCTACTTTACCTTTAGTTAATTCTAAAATTTTATCTGAGAAAGATTCTTTATACTCTTTCTTTCTTACAACATAAGTTTTTATGTTGTTTTTTTCGGCTCTTTCTAATGCATAAATTCCTTCTTTGCTTCCTATAACCATTTCTATACTGGCGTTTATATATTTCGATTTGACAGCATCTATTATGGACTGAAGGTTTGTGCCACCTCCAGAAACTAATACTGCTATTTTAAACATACACCCTCCTCACCACAGGCTATATATCCGATTTCATAAGCTTTTTCTCCCATGGCTTCTAGTTCAGCTAATACTTCATCCTTTATACTCTTATCAACACATACCATAAATCCTATACCCATATTAAAAGTATTATACATATGATCCTTGTCTACTCCTAAATTCATCATGTACTGAAAAATTTCTGGTATATCATAAGAATCTTTTAATATAACTGCTGTCTTTCCCTTTGGAAGCATTCTTGGAACATTTTCTATAAATCCGCCTCCAGTTATATGACACATAGCTTTAATATGGAATTTTTCCATAAGTTTTTGGATTGGTTTCACATATATTCTTGTTGGTGTAAGAAGTATTTCTCCTAGTGTCTTTTCTCCAAGCTTTTCATCTAAATTAGTTATAAGCTTTCTAACTAATGAATATCCATTAGAGTGAACTCCTGAAGATTGAAGTCCAATTATTACATCTCCCTGCTCTACATCATGTCCATCTATTATTTTATCCTTATCAACTATTCCTACTGAGAATCCTGCAATGTCATATTCTCCTTCTTTATAAAATCCTGGCATTTCTGCAGTTTCTCCTCCAACTAATGCTGAACCACTTTGAAGGCATCCATCAGCTACTCCTTTAACGATATCTGATGCTACATTGGCTTCAAGCTTTCCACAAGCTATATAATCTAAGAAGAATAGTGGCTGTGCTCCATGACATAATATATCATTTACACACATAGCAACGCAGTCTATTCCAACTGTATCATATTTGTTCATTTTAAATGCTATTTCAAGCTTAGTTCCAACTCCATCAGTTCCTG
Organism: Clostridium sp.; assembly: GCA_022773025.1. Lineage (GTDB taxonomy): Bacteria > Bacillota > Clostridia > Clostridiales > Clostridiaceae > Clostridium_X. Next base: position 27,254 of record JALEZF010000044.1, read on the forward strand.
ATATAAGAACAGGTTTTTTATATCCTTCTGGAAGCTCCATCATAGCTCCAAAGGAACCTATATGATTTAATACTAAAGGATTCATTGTGCTTTTTGCATATCCTTTTATTAAATCAACTGCTCTGTAACCTTCTTCTATATTAACTCCAGCGTCTTTATATGTTATCATAATAAATCTCCTTACTTATTAATCTATACTAGCCTCAAAAGGTGGTGCCACAGGGTATTCTCCATCAAAACATCCTAAACAGAATCCTGATTCCTTATTAAATGCTTTTAAAATTCCTTCTATACTTAAATATCCTACAGTATCAGCTCCAATTATTTCTGCAATTTCATTTATTGTGTTGTTTGCACCTATAAGCTGACTTCTATAAGGAGTGTCTATTCCAAAATAGCATGGATATTTAACTACTGGGGATGAAATTCTAAAGTGAACTTCTTTAGCTCCTGCCTTTCTAAGAAGTTGAACTAGTTTTTTAGATGTTGTACCTCTAACTATAGAATCATCGATTAAAACTACTCTTTTGCCTTCTACTACTGACTTTAATGGATTAAGCTTTAATGCCACTGCCATTTCTCTCATTTCTTGAGTTGGCGCAATAAAAGTTCTTCCAACATATTTATTCTTTACAAAAGCAGTTTCATAAGGGATATTTGCTGCCTTTGCATATCCTACTGCAGCTGGTATTCCAGAGTCTGGAACTCCAACAACTATATCTGCATCTATAGGAGACTCCTCATAAAGAATCCCTCCAGCTCTTACCCTAGACTCATATACGTTTATACCATCTATAGTACTGTCAGGTCTTGCAAAATAAATATATTCAAATGCACAGGTACCACAAGGTGTCTTTTCTGCTGGGTTAATGCTCTTTATACCATTTTTATCGATTATTACTATCTCACCTGGATTTACATCTCGTACAAATTCCCCGCCAATTGCATCTAAAGCACAACTCTCTGATGATAGGATATAACTGTTCTTCACTTTTCCTATGCAAAGAGGTCTTATTCCATTTGTATCTCTAACTCCTATAAGCTTATCTTTTGTTAAAATAACTATGGCAAAGGAACCTTTTACAACCTGCATTGCATTAAATATAGCTTTGTCAATTCCCTTATTAGCGTATCTAGCTATAAGACCTAAGATAACCTCTGAATCCGTTGTGGTTTGAAATATAAATCCACAATCTTGTAAAAGATCTCTTAATGTATCTGCATTAGTTAAATTTCCGTTATGTGCTATAGCCATTGAACCAAGCTTTCCATGAGTTAAAAGTGGCTGAGCATTGCACTTAAGACTGTCACCAGCTGTAGAATATCTTACATGTCCTATAGCAGCGCTTCCTGTTAATTCATCAAGTATTTCTTCATCAAATACTTCTGTTACAAGTCCCATATCTTTATGACAGTATATTTCTTCATCTCTAACTACAGCAATACCGGCACTTTCTTGACCTCTATGTTGAAGAGCATAAAGTCCATAATAAGTCATCTTTGATACTGGAAGTTCATCATTTGAGAAAACTCCAAATACTCCGCACTCTTCTTTTAACTTATCCTCTTCTAAATTTATTAACTCCAATGTCATATATTTAACCCTACCTTTATTTCTGTATTCTACTGAATATTTCTTTGTATGCTTCCTCTACATTTCCTAAGTCTCTTCTAAATCTATCTTTGTCTAACTTTTCTCCAGTTGCTGAATCCCATAGTCTGCAAGTGTCTGGAGATATTTCATCTGCTAAATAAATTTCACCATTTAATCTACCAAATTCTATTTTAAAGTCAACTAATGTAACGCCTTGAGCTGCAAAGAATTCCTTTAAAAGATTATTGATTTTGTCTGTCATAGCATAGATTTCTTTTAATTCTTCAAAAGTTGTAAGTCCTAATGCAACTGAATGATAATCGTTTATTAATGGATCTCCTAAATCATCATTTTTATAGCTTGTTTCAAAAACTGTTGTCTTTAATGCTGTTCCTTCTGGAACTCCTAATCTCTTTGACATTGATCCTGCTGCTATGTTTCTAACTATAACTTCTAATGGAACTATTTCAACCTTTTTGCATAATTGCTCTCTGTCATTTAATTTTTCTATAAAGTGAGTTCTAACTCCATTTTCCTTTAGCATTTCAAATATTATAGATGTTATGCTGTTGTTTAATACTCCCTTATTAGCTATTTGACCTTTCTTTTCTCCATTGAATGCTGTAGCATCATCTTTGTAGTAAACTACAACTTCATCAGCCTTATCTGTAGCGTAAACTTTCTTTGCTTTTCCTTCATATAACATTTCTTTTTTCATGGTTTAATCCCTCCAAAATTTTATAATTCTATTTCTCCATTATTCTCTAAAAAAGTTTTTTTCATTTCTTTTCTAAAGATTATTAATCTCTCTTTTAGCTCTGGATATTTTATGGCAAGCATTTCTACTGCTAACATTCCTGCATTGTAGCTATTATCTATTCCCACTGTAGCTACAGGTATTGATTTAGGCATTTGAACTATTGAGTATAGTGCATCTAATCCTTCTAAGGCTCCGTTTATAGGAACTCCTATAACAGGAAGTACTGTTTGAGATGCTATTACCCCTGGAAGATGAGCAGCAAGTCCTGCTCCTGCAATTATAGCTTCGAATCCTTCTTTTTCTAAAGCATTCAATGTATCTGTTAATGCTTCTGGTACTCTATGAGCTGACAATACAAAGGCTTTATATTCTACGCCGAATTCTTTTAAAGCTTTTGCAGCTCCCTTCATCTTTTCTGTATCTGACTTACTGCCAAAAATTATTGCAACCTTCATGATTTACCTCCTAAATCTATTTAGTAAAATAATTTACTCCTGATAAGAATATCTTTGAGTCATAGTCTCCTGGAATGTTCTTATATAGTCCATAACCAGATCTTTCATTATGACCCATCTTTCCAAGAATCCTTCCATCTAAGCTCGTTATACCTTCAACGGCATAAGTTGAACCATTAGGATTGTATGGCATTTCTTTAGCTACATTTCCATTTAAATCCACATATTGAGTAGCTACTTGTCCATTCTTTATTAATGTATTAAGCATTTCTTCTGAAGCTACAAATCTTCCTTCTCCATGGGAGATTGCTACTGAATTTATGTGACCTAATTCCACTTCATTGAACCAAGGAGAAACTTTTGAAACTACTTTAGTATTTACTATAGAGCTCATATGTCTTCCTATATTGTTAAATGTAAGTGTTGGTGCGATTTCATCTATGTCTCTTATATCTCCGTAAGGAAGCAATCCAACCTTTATAAGTGCTTGGAAACCGTTGCAGATTCCAAGGATTAATCCATCTCTATTATTTATTAAATCTAGTATTTCTTCTTTTATTGCTGGATTCTTAAGAACATTTGCTATAAATTTTCCTGAACCATCTGGCTCATCTCCAGCACTAAATCCACCAGGAAGCATAAGTATTTGACTATTTTTAATAGCTTTTCTTAAAGCTTCTATAGATTCCTGCCATTGATTCTCTTTTATATTTTTGAATATTAGTATATCTGCTTCTCCGCCAACCTTTTCAAAAGCTCTCTTGCTGTCCTCTTCACAGTTTGTTCCTGGGAAAGCTGGAATTATTATTCTTGGCGCAGCTTTCTTTAATCCCAAATAGGTTTTCTTTTGTCCAATTGAACTCTTGATTTCTTTAGCTTCAACTTTTACATTATCCTTCACAGGGAAAATGCTGTTTAAAGGTTTTTCCCAGCAAGCTATAAGTTCATCTAAACTTAATTTTAAATCTCTATATGCTATTTCAGGCTTCTCTGTAGTTTCTGCTATTATTTCTAAATCTACATTTTCAGCCTTATCATTTAATTCCACTAAGAAACATCCATATGCTTCTTTAAATAACTCTTCTTCATTTAAGCTTTCATTAATTGAAACTCCAATTTTATTTCCAAAAGCCATCTTAGAAAGTCCTTCTGCAATTCCGCCTTCTTTTAATGTTATAGCACTTATAACTGCTTTACTGTCTATAAGTTTTTTAAGTAATTCTAAGTTATATCTAAGATTTTCAAAATCTATTATTCCTTCTGAATCTTTTTTAGTTCTTATTAAAGCTATTTTTGAATTTTTATTCTTTAATTCTTGAGAAACTACATTGTCTACATTTTCTAAAGCCACTGCAAAAGATATTAAAGTTGGTGGAACATCTATATCTTCAAAAGTTCCAGACATACTGTCCTTTCCTCCGATAGCTCCAAGTCCAAGCTCAAGTTGAGCTTTTAGGGCACCAAGTAGTGCTGCAAAAGGCTTACCCCATCTAGTTTCATCGCTACCTAATCTTTCGAAATATTCTTGGAAGCTTAGGTATGCTTTTTTATAATCTCCACCTAAAGCCGCTATCTTACATACACTTTCCACTACACTGTAAAGGGCTCCATGGTATGGGCTCCATTTTGATATATATGGATTGAATCCATAAGTCATAAGTGATGCTGTATGACTTTCTCCTTTAGTTACTGGAACCTTTATTGCAAGACCTTGTGCTGGAGTTAATCTGTACTTTCCTCCAAACGGCATAAGCACTGTTCTTGCCCCTATAGTTGAATCAAAGTTTTCAACTAAGCCCTTTTGGCTACATACATTTAAATCTTTTAAAAGGTTTGTCCATTTTTCTTCTAAAGAAGATTTTTCTGATTCTTTATTGAAGAATCCTTTTTCTGAAGGAGATTTTACTTTAACCTTTGTGTAGGATTTTGCTCCATTTGTATTTAAGAAATCTCTATTTAAACTTACTATAGTTTTTCCTCTCCAAATCATAGTAAGTGTATTATCACTAGTTACATCTGCTATCTTTGTACATTCAAGATTTTCTTCTAATGCTAAATTTATAAATCTTTCAGCATCCTTTGCTTCTACAACCACTGCCATTCTTTCTTGAGATTCTGATATGGCAAGTTCTGTTCCATCAAGACCTTCATATTTTTTAGGAACTGCATCTAAGTTTATTACAAGACCATCGCAAAGCTCTCCAACTGCTACTGATACCCCACCTGCTCCAAAGTCATTACATCTCTTTATCATTAATGAAACTTCTTTGTTTTTGAAAAATCTTTGAATCTTTCTTTCCTCAACAGGGTTTCCCTTTTGAACTTCTGCACCGCATAGGCTTATAGATTCAGTACTGTGCTCTTTTGATGAACCTGTAGCTCCGCCACAACCATCTCTTCCAGTTCTGCCTCCTAATAAAAGTACCACATCACCTTCTAGAGGCTCTTCACGTCTAACATTTTCTCTAGGTGCTACACCAATAACTGCACCTACTTCCATTCTCTTTGCTACATAGTCTTCATGATATATTTCAGATACTTCTCCTGTTGTAAGTCCAATTTGATTTCCATAAGAAGAATATCCCTTAGCTGCTCCTTTTGTTATAACTCTTTGTGGAAGCTTTCCATTTAAAGTTTCAGAAATAGATTTTCTTGGGTCAGCACTTCCTGTAACTCTCATAGCTCCATAAACATAAGCCCTTCCTGATAGTGGATCTCTTATAGCTCCTCCAAGACAAGTAGCTGCTCCACCAAAAGGCTCTATTTCTGTAGGATGATTATGAGTTTCATTTTTAAATAATATTAAACTTTCCTCTACTCCTTCGCTACTTTCAACCTCAGCTTTTACAGTGCATGCATTTATTTCTTCCGATTCATCTAAATCTTTTAAGTATCCTTTAGACTTTAGCTCCTTAACACCTATAGTTGCTATATCCATTAATGTTACATCTTTATGTTCACGACCTAATTCTTTTCTTATATCTTTGTATTTATTAAAAGTATCCTTTAAATCTTTTGTATATAAGTCATCTTCTATTTCAACATTTTCTATTACTGTAGAGAATGTTGTATGTCTGCAGTGATCAGACCAGTAGGTATCTAAAACTAAAATTTCTGTCTTTGAAGGATTTCTCTTCTCATTTATGAAATATCCTTGACATAGCTTAAAATCTTCAAAAGTCATTGAAAGAGACATAGTGTCATAAACTTTTTTTAATTCTGACAAATCCATGTCTATTAATCCATTTATAATTTCTACATCTTGTGGTTCATTTACTGAATCATCTATCTTATCACTGAATATATCGGTTTCTCTTGAATCAACAGGATTTATGTAAAACTTCTTTATCTTATTTAAATCATCTTCATCTATATTTCCTAGAACTGCTACTATCTTAGCGCATTTAACTTTTGATTTTTCTCCCTCTGATAAAAGTTCCATACACTGCTCAGCAGCATTAGCTCTTTGGTCAAATTGTCCCGGAACAAACTCTACTGCAAAAGCTTTATATCCATCTAAATCTATTGTGCCTTCATATACCATGTCCACATTTTTTTCTGAGAATATAGCATTTTTGAAGCTTTCATAAGATTTTTCATCTCTAAGACCTTGAATTATATATTTATTAATTACCCTTACTTTTTCTATTCCCTTTATATTTAAGACTTCTTTAAATTCGTTTAAAAGTCCATGACTCTCTACATCAAATCCATTTTTCTTTTCAACAAATAAAACCTTCTTATTCATACTTACCTACCTTTCTAAGCTTATAAATTTTATAAAAATAACCAAGAGATATGGTTATCCCTTGGTTAAAGCAAATCGAACTTATACCATCGAACATCCATAGACAGAGAATTTATGGTTCTCTCGTAGAAACTTCTCAACCCTATTATGAGAATTATATAGATATTGTTTTCTGTATATTCAAAATAACATTTTTACGAAGTTTTGTCAACATTGTTTTGTTTTTTTAACATATAATTCGTACATATACGAATTATATAAAGCTAAAATATTTATCTATTTCGTGATTATCATAAAAAATGCTGCTATAAATTTATAGCAGCAAAGATAAAGTAAAATAAATATCCCTACGTAGCCCTTGGGCTATTATTAGCTTACCCTAAGATTTATAAATTTATTCTATTTTTAAATATATATTGCTTTAACATCCAATTAATGAATAATATATTTTATATTAACTCTATTTCACTTTTTATGCAGTTAATTATATAATAAAATAAGATTATATACACAAACTAAAGTAGACATTTATTAATAGTTGAGGTGATTTTATGAAATACATAAAAGTAGGAGCAGCATGTCCTGTAACTACAATAGCAAATATCGAAGAAAACATAAAGAATATAAAATACTGTATTAATGAAGCAAAAAAACAAAGTTGTAAGGTTATAGTATTCCCAGAACTTTCTGTAACCTCCTATAGCTGCAGTGATCTTTTTAATCAAACTACTCTCATCTCTAAATCAATAGATGGATTAGAAGATTTATGCCATTACTCTGAGAATTTAGATATGATTATAGCGGTTGGTTGCCCAATAGTAGATGGTTATACAATGTATAATTGTGCCGTTATAATATTTAAAGGTTCTATCTTGGGAATTATGCCAAAATCTTATCTTCCTAATTACTCAGAATTCTATGAAAAAAGATGGTTTACCGAAGGAATAAATATTAAAAATGCTCATTTAAACTTAGGCTTTCAAAATAACATACCTTTTGGAACAAACTTAATTTTCTCAGATGGTTCCTTAAAGCTATCTTTTGAAACCTGCGAGGATTTATGGGCTCCTATATCCCCAAGTTCTTATTTAACTTTAAGCGGTGCTAATGTAATAGGAAATTTATCTGCTTCAAATGAACTTGTAAGTAAACAAAGTTATAGAAAGAGCATTCTAAAAAATCAAAGTGCAAAAACCATAAGTGCATACATATATTCTTCTGCTGGGGTTTTTGAATCAACCACTGACGTTTTGTTCAGCGGATATCTATCTATTTTAGAAAATGGTTCTATCTTAAAGGAAAATAAAAGATTTCAAAGAGAAAATGAAGTCATATGCTCTGTGATAGATTTAGAAAAGCTAGACATGGAAAGATTAAAAAATTTAACTTTTAGAGACAGTGCTAAGTTAATAGAAAACTTCTCAGCACAATTTATAAAGTTTAATTTTTCTAATGACTCTTATGGTGATTTTGATAGATACATAGATCCCCTTCCATTTGTCCCATCAAATGAAGAGGAACGTGAAGATAGATGCAAGGAGATATTCAGCATTCAATGCAATGCTTTGGCAAAACGACTTACACATACTCACATAGATAAAGCAGTAATTGGAATATCTGGAGGTCTAGATTCCACACTGGCTTTACTTGTAGTTATAAAAACTTTTGATTTATTAAAGATTCCAAGAGAAAATATAGTTACTATAACTCTTCCTGGTTTCGGTACTACTGATAGAACATATCATAATGCAGTAAACTTATGCAAAGAGTTTGGATGTTCTTTTAGAGAAATAAATATAGTTGAAGCTGCTTTAAAACATTTTGAAGACATTGGTCATGACCCATCAATTCATGATGTTACTTATGAAAATGTTCAAGCGAGAGAAAGAACTCAGATTTTAATGGATATATCTAATAAAATAGGAGGACTAACCATAGGTACAGGTGATTTATCAGAGCTTGCTTTAGGATGGGCAACTTTTAACGGAGACCATATGTCTATGTACTCTGTTAACTGCTCTATACCTAAAACTTTAGTTAGATATTTAGTGGATTATGTTGCAGATCATGAGGTATCAAATAATATCTCTCATATTTTAAAGGATATACTAGATACCCCTGTAAGTCCTGAACTTTTACCTAAAGATGAAAATGGAAATATAGCACAGAAAACTGAAGATATAGTTGGACCTTATGAACTTCATGATTTCTTCCTATATCACTTTATTAAAGAAGGAGCTTCTTATGACAAACTCCTATTTTTAGCTAAAACTGCCTTTAAAGATATCTATGACGATGAGACTATTGAAAAGTGGCTTACTAAATTTATAAAGAGATTTTTCACTCAACAGTTCAAACGTTCCACACTTCCTGATGGTCCAAAGGTAGGTTCTATAAGCCTTTCTCCACGTGGAGATTGGAGAATGCCGTCAGACGCAAGCTATGAAAGTTTTTTAAAGTAAAAGCATAAAATAAATCTGTCTCTATTTTCTTCATTGATTAAGAGGCAGATTTTTATTGATATAAAAAAATATGTTCGGAGGTCTATTATGAAAAATCTTATTGAAATGTTTTTTACCTTTTTTAAAATAGGAGCCTTCACTTTTGGCGGTGGTTACGCCATGATTCCTCTTATTGAACGTGAAGTTGTATCATCAAAGCATTGGATAGAAAAAGATGAGTTCACAGACATAATAGTGATTTCTCAGAGTTTTCCTGGTGCTATGGCAGTAAATACTTCTATATTTATCGGTTATAAAATAAGTGGTTTTAAAGGGGCGGTTACGGCTCTTCTAGGTACCATACTACCTTCTTTCTTTATAATACTTATAATAGCTGCTTTCTTTATGCAGTTTAGGGATTATGAGCTAATAAACAAAGCTTTTCTTGGCATAGGCGCTGCTGTTCCTGTCCTTGTACTTATCGCAGTTCAAAGCTTATCTAAATCTGTAGAGAAGAATACAAGAAACATAATCATAATCATTGCATCTGTTGTAGCCATATCATTATTTAATGTTCATCCTATAATAGTAATATTAGTTTCTGCAGTATATGGCTTAGTATGCTTTAGAAAGGTGGTTTAATAATGAAACAACTTATAGAACTTTTTTTCGCTTTTTTAAAGATAGGTGCGTTTAGTTTTGGTGGTGGTTATGCTATGCTTCCCCTTATAGAACGTGAAATAGTTACGAATAATAATTGGATAAACAGCTCAGAATTTATAGATATCATAGGAATTTCCCAAATGACACCTGGACCTATTGCAATAAATTCTGCAACTTTCGTAGGATATAAAATAAGTGGAGTTTTAGGTAGCGTATTTGCAACCCTTGGAGTTGTTTTCTTTTCCTTTATTCTTGTTTCAATCGCTACAAAATATATACTCAAATTTAAAAACTCCTCACTACTAAAATCAGCATTGCTTGGAATGAGACCTGCTCTTATAGGACTTATAATAAGTGCATTTTTATCATTAGCTAAAGATTCCTATTCAGATGTGAAATCCTTAGTCATAGGTGCTTTCATACTTGTTTTAAGTTTAAAAAGTAAAATTCATCCTATTCTTATCATCTGCATTGCAGCCCTTTCAGGAATTTTACTTTACAGCATATAATTTTTCTTGACATTTAATAATATTATCAATATACTAATATTAACAAGTGAATATTTATCTCATAAGGGAGTAACTTACAGAATTGCATTCTGTTACATTGCCAACACACGATGTATTCATCTGGTTTTGTATGAAATAGTAAGACTTATGTATAACGCGGACAAGTTATACATAAGTCTTTTATTTATATATACATAATTCAACAAAATATTTTTAGCTTATGAAAGACAAGAAAGGAGTTTAACAATGTGGTTTTCAAAAACATCCAATGACATTATTCAACAATTAAACACAAATCTTAATGAAGGATTATCCTCAGAGGAAGCAGCAAAACGCTTAAGTGAATTTGGTGCTAATAAATTAAAAGCAAAGCCAAAAAAGACAATTATACAGCTTTTCTTTGCTCAAATAAACGATATATTAATCTATATTCTTTTAGGAGCTGCAGTACTTTCTGCTATTATGAAGGATTATAACGAAGCAGTCATAATTCTTATTGTAGTATTTATAAACGCTGTAGTTGGAGTTGTTCAAGAATCTAAAGCTGAAAAGGCTTTAGAAGCTTTAAAAAAGCTGTCTACCCCTAAAGCTGTAGTTAAAAGAGATGGTGAATTAAAGGAAATACCATCAGAAGAGGTAGTTCCTGGCGACATCATAATATTAGATGCTGGAAGATATATTCCTGCAGACCTTAGACTTATTGAAACAGCTAATTTAAAAGTCGAGGAATCTGCCCTAACCGGTGAATCTGTGCCTTCTGAAAAAGATGGAAGTAAAACTTTTGAAGATGGTGAAGTTCCTCTAGGAGATCAAATTAATATGGCATTCTCCTCTACTTTAGTAACCTATGGAAGAGGTATAGGTATTGTTGTAGAAACTGGTATGAATACTCAAATAGGTAAAATTGCCAAGATGCTTGATGACACAGAAAATGAAATGACACCTCTTCAAAAGAAACTAGCTGAACTTGGAAAGTATTTAGGTATAGGTGCTATAGCTATATGTGTAATAATGTTTGTAGTCGGTATACTTCAAGGACAAGAGATCTTTGATATGCTCTTAACAGCTATAAGTCTTGCAGTTGCTGCAATTCCTGAAGGTCTAGCTGCTATAGTTGCCATCGTTCTTGCTATGGGAGTTCAAAGAATGATTAAAGAAAATGCTATAGTAAGAAAGCTTCCAGCAGTAGAAACCTTAGGTGCTGTTAATGTAGTATGTTCAGATAAAACTGGAACACTTACTCAAAATAAAATGACAGTAACTAAATTTTATAGCAATTCTCAGTTGAAGACTATAGATGAATTGGATATAAATAATCCTTCTGAAAGATTACTTCTTGAAGATTTAGTTTTATGTAATGATGCTACTTATTCTGAGGCTTCTCAAACAGGTGACCCTACTGAAATAGCTTTATTAGTAGCTGGTGCAAAATATGATCTTATTAAAGAAGCTCTTCAGACAAATCATGCAAGATGTAACGAAGCACCTTTTGATTCAGACAGAAAGCTTATGTCTACAGTAAATTATTATGGCGACAATTCCTATAGAGTCTACACTAAAGGTGCTATAGACAATATCTTAAAGATATGTAAGGGCGCTTATGTAAACGGCGAAATAGTTCCTATGACAGAAGCTCTTGAGGAAGAAATCATGAAATCATCCAATGCAATGTCTGATGAAGCTTTAAGAGTTTTAGGAGCTGCTTATAAGGAAGTTTCCTCATCTTCTGGAACTGTAGATGATTTTGAAAAAGACCTTATATTTGTAGGACTTGTTGGAATGATAGACCCTCCAAGACTAGAGGTTAAGGATTCTATAAACCTATGCAAACACGCTGGAATAAAAACTATAATGATAACTGGTGACCATAAAAAGACCGCTTTTGCCATAGCAAAAGAACTTAATATAGCAGAAAATGAAGAGCAAACTATTTCTGGTTCAGAATTAGACAAGCTTTCTGAAGATGAATTATCTAATAAGATAGATGATTTAAGGGTATTTGCTAGAGTTTCTCCTGAACACAAGGTTAAAATAGTAAAAGCCTTTAAGTCAAAGGGAAATATAGTATCAATGACCGGTGATGGTGTAAATGATGCTCCATCATTGAAAACAGCTGACATAGGTGTTGCAATGGGTATTACTGGAACAGACGTTGCCAAAGGTGCTGCTGATATGGTTCTTACAGATGACAACTTCTCTACTATTGTATCTGCTATAGAAGAAGGTAGAAATATTTTCAGTAATATTAAAAAGTCAATCATCTTCCTACTTTCTTGTAACCTTGGAGAAATATTTGCATTATTTATCGCTATACTACTAGGCTGGGATGCTCCACTTAGACCAATTCATATATTATGGGTAAATCTTATAACAGACACACTACCTGCATTATCTCTTGGAGTTGACCCTGGTGACAAAAATGTAATGGATAATAAACCTAGAGATCCAAAGGAAAGCTTATTTAAGCATGAAGGCGTATTTATGGTTGTTAATGGTATATTCATAGGTGCTTTAACACTACTTGCTTATCAAATAGGATTGCATAAATATGGCAGTGTAGTACATGCTCAGACAATGGCTTTCGTTGTCTTAAGTGTTTCTCAATTATTCCATGCACTAAACTTAAGACATCCTAAGAAGTCAATATTCCAAGTTGGATTATTCACTAACAAATATTTGATATTCTCAATTATAATTGGTATATTCCTACAAGACATAATAATAACTGTACCTTTCCTACGCTCAGTATTTGACGTATTCGACTTAACTATGAATGACTGGATGATAGTTTCATTGTTTGCCATAGCACCACTTATCTTAAACGAAGTTGCAAAAATATTTAAGAGAAGAAAAGATGCTTAAACAATCAAATTAACTATCTAAATATGATTTTAGAGCAAAGATTAAACCACAGGATATTCAAAGAATCCTGTGGTTTTTTTATATTTAAAAGTTTAAAAATCCTTATAATATTAGTAATTAAAATCTTGTTTCTTCAAACTTTAATTTTATATGTATTTTTCTATCTTCGTCACTAACTTAACTAAATACTGCTCTTCTAGTTGGCTAAATCTATTAAAAATCGGACTATCTATATCTAAAACGCCTATTATTTTATCATCCTTAAGTATTGGAATTACTATCTCGGAATTTGAAGCACCATCACAGGCTATATGCCCAGGAAATTCATGAACATTTTCTATTCTCATAACCTGTCTCTTTAATGCGGCAGTTCCACAAACACCTTTTCCTATTTCTATTCTGTTGCATGCTGGAAGTCCTTGAAATGGTCCTAAGACTAAAGTTTCATCTTTCATAAGATAAAATCCTACCCAGTTGCAATCAGCTACAGTCACATTTATTATGGCAGATATATTAGATAAATTAGCTATAAAGTCCTTTTCAGAACTAAGCTGCCCTTCTGCCATAGTAACCATGTACTTTAGTTTATCTTCTCTTGATAAGTTCTTTATAAAATCTACTTTTACCATATTCATCCCCCAAAACAAGTTGCAATCTAATATCAATATTAACTTTATTTAAATTCAGTAATTATTTGAATCTTCATGGCACGGTCTGTACTTCTCTTCACTATTATATTTCCATTTTTATCACTTCTATATATAGTTGCTCCGCTATTTTCTATGTTTTTCATAGCTTTCTCACCTGGGCTTTCATATCCATCAGAAGTTATAACAGCCACAGCTGGTTTTACAATTTCTATAAACTTTTCAGTGCTACTGGTGTCAAGACCATGGTGAGGTACCTTTAGCACATCATATCTAGAAAGTGTCATATTCTCTAAGATGTCCCTCTCTTCTTCTGCTTCCATATCCCCTGCAAAGAGATAGCTTATTCCATCTATTTCACCGCTGATTACAATAGAATTATTGTTTTCTATTGTATCATGAGGTTTATTAGGACCTATGGCTTTAAGAAACACATCTCCAGATTTTATATTCCATCCTTTTTTTATAAAACTCACTTCAACTCCAATACTTTTTAGACTTTCTTGAAGTTCGTACTTATATTTATTTTCATGAGGTGACATATAGACTCTTTTTACATCTAAAGCTTTGCATATCCCCACTACATCGCCTCTATGGTCATCGTGATAATGGGTTATTATTATACCATCTATTTTATTTATATTGTTCTTCTTAAGATAAGATAATATATATCCCCTACAATAGGACCATCCACAATCAATAAGGTAATTAGAGCTGTCACCTTCAATTATGATAGCATCACTTTGAATTGTATTTAAAAAATGTACCTTTGATTCTTTTTCTATACAATAGGTTTTTAAAGGAGTACTAAAAAGAATTAAAATCATAAGTATGCTAATTAGTTTTTTCATAAAATCACCTCATATATTTTTGTTTAGCTTCTTTCATGAGCGTTGATTTTATGCAGTTTTGAAGATTATTTTAATCTAGTACCTTCTTTATCTTGAGTTATAAGTCCTGCTTTCATAAGACCACCTAAAGCCATCTTAAAATAGTTTTTAGATGTATTAAACACCTTTCTTATGTCCTCAGCCTTACTCTTGTCGTTATAAACCATGTATCCATCATTGGACTTTAGGTAATCAAGGATTTTCTCTTGAAGCACTTCTTTTTCATCTAGCTTCTTGCCTCTAGGGGTAAGTCCAACTCTTCCATCTTCATAAGTTCTCTTTATTCTAAGTTGAAGTTCCTCTCCTATATGGACAAAGGTAAAGTACTCATTTTTTAATACTATTCCTTTGTATTTGTTATCTACTGCAACTTCTAAAGTATTATTTGTCTGAAGACCATAAACAACTGCCTTTACTTCGTCTCCTATAACTGGGTTTTCCATATAAGAAAGCTTCTCATCAACATTTGTTGTAGCTGCAAGTCTTCCTGTCATGTCTAAGTATACATAAAACAGATACTTTCTTCCTTCATGAAGTCTGTAAAGCTGCTCTCTTTGTGGAACAAACAAATCTCTTTCAAGACCAAAATTTACAAAAGCACCTATCTTAGTTACAGCTACCACTTCAAGATAAGCTAAGTCACCTACTTTTGCTAATGGCTTTTTTAAGGTAGCTACAAGCCTATCTTCTGAATCTCTATAGATAAATACAGTTACCATATCATCTATTTCAATTTTTTCTCCTAAGGTATTATTATTTGGAAGAAGTATATCATCACTGGTGTTATCAGTTCCACCATGAAGGTAATATCCAAAATCCGCCTTTCTCACAACTTTAAGTGTATTAAAATCTCCTATTTTTATCATAGTTCCTCCTATTTATACTTTTTAGCTAACTTTATATAATTGTCAGCTGATTTTTCTAAGTCCTTTTTCTCTTCTTCACTAAGTTCTCTAATAACTCTGGCTGGCGATCCTACACATAGTACTCCTGAAGGTATTTTCTTTCCTGGTGTCACTACTGATCCTGCACCTATAAGGGTATAATCCCCAATTTCTGCTCCATCTAATACTATAGCTCCCATACCTATAAGAGAATAGTTTCCTATTTTGCACGCGTGGATTATAGCTCCATGTCCTATAGTAACATTATTGCCTATTTCAACAGGAAAATCACCATCAGTTATGTGCACTACACAATTATCTTGAATATTTGTATTGTATCCTATTTCTATTGGCATACCATCACTTCTTAAAACAGCACCAAACCATATATTAACATTTTCACCCAAAGTAACGTCACCTATTATGTCTGCACTTTCTGCCACAAAAACACTTTTGGGTATAACTGGTACCTTATGATCAAATTCATATATCATCTTCCACGTCTCCTCTTTTTTTACTATTAACATCTATAAGTTTATCATAAAATCAACTATTATACCTAAAATTTTTTATATATTGCGTATGTTGCTTTATTCTAAAGAAAAACTTAAATTTACTAAACAAAATGAAAATATTAATAGTTTTTACCCCATTGCGTTCCCATTAAAATTCTTATATAATAATTTTAGCCAACTACATATTGTATCCATTTTTAAATCGACTACTATATATTGTTTTGGTAGTCATATTTATTGTTTAATATATAATTTTACGGGGGTGTGTCCATGACACTTATAAAAAAGTTATTAACTAGATATTACACTAAAGAATTAGAAAAAGATAAAAACAAAACCGTATATGATTTATTTGATTGGAAAAAAGTCGATGTATCTTTAGTAGATTATAAAAGCGGTAAAGTTTTAGTAGATATGAAGGATTTAGAATTTCCTTCTCATTATTCTCAAAATGCCTGTGATATTATAGCCTCTAAATACTTTAGAAAAGCTGGAATTCCAAATGAATTAGGATATGAAAATAGCATGAAGCAAGTTGCTCACAGGATGGTTAATTTTTGGAAGGAATCACTTATAGATGAAAAGCTTATAAGTACAGAAGAAGAAGCTGAAATCTTCTATGATGAAATGGTATATGCTTTACTAAATCAAATGTATGCCCCAAATTCTCCTCAATGGTTTAACACAGGTTTAAAGCTTTCCTACGGAATAAGCGGAGATCCTCAAGGCAGCTACTACTACGATGCCAAAGATGGTGTTGTTAAAGAAAGTTTGGATTCCTATACTAGAACTCAAGCTTCTGCCTGTTTTATCCTCTCTATAGAAGATAAGCTTTTAGGAAAACATTCTTTATCAGAGCAATATGTCACTGAAACTAGACTTTTCAAAGGTGGTTCTGGTACAGGAACAAACTTCTCTTCAATAAGAGCTGAAGGAGAAAAGCTTTCAGGCGGCGGAGTTTCTTCTGGACTTATGAGCTTTTTAAAGGGCTTTGATAGAAATGCAGGAGCTATAAAATCTGGCGGAACTACTAGAAGAGCTGCCAAAATGGTATGTCTTGATATAGATCATCCAGAAATAGAAGATTTTATAACTTGGAAGGCTAAGGAAGAGGATAAAGTCCGTGCTCTTGTGAAAATGGGTTATGATGGCGATTTTAACGGAGAAGCTTATGCTACAGTATCAGGCCAAAACAGCAACAACTCTCTAAGAATTTCTGATGAATTTATGACTAAGGTTGATAATTTATCTGAAGATCCTCTTAGCACAATAGAGCTAAAAGGACGAATAGATTCTTCTGTTAATAGAGATATCTCTGTAGAAAAACTTTGGAATGATATAAATGAATCTGCGTGGAAATGCGCTGATCCTGCTCCACAGTTTTCAGATACCTTTAATGCATGGCATACATGCCCTGCTGGAGAAGATGGAGATGTAAATGCTCATCACAATAAGCTTAATTCAACTAATCCTTGCGGAGAATATGCCTTTTTAGATGATACCTCTTGCAATCTTAGCTCTATAAATATATTTAAATTTTATGATAAAGACACAAAGAATTTTGATATAGAGGGATATCTTCACGTAATTGGATTAAATCAATTAATGCTGGAAGCCTCCGTAAACTGGGGCCAATTTCCAACTGAAGACATAGCAAGAAAAACATATATGTTTAGAACTACAGGATTAGGCCTTGCTAATATAGCTTCATTATTCATGGTTATGGGACTTCCTTATGACTCTGAAGAAGCTAGAACTCTTGCAGCTTCACTTACTGGAATACTTACAGGATATTCTTACTATGTATCTTCTTTAATGGCGAAGACCATAGGTACTTTCGAAAAGTATCCTTTAAATAAAGAATATATGCTAAAAGTTATAAGAAATCACTCAAGGGTTGCCGGAGCAATAGACTCTGATTATGAAGGCCTTAATTACACTCCATTAAAGGTCAATCATGAAATCTTATCAGATCTTAATTTAAATGGATTAAGTTCTACCTTAAAAGATGTATGGTCATCAGCTCTTGAATGTGGTGAAAAGCACGGATATAGAAATGCTCAAGTTTCTGTAATAGCTCCTACTGGCACTATATCCTTTGCCATGGACTGTGGTGCTACATCTATAGAACCATTTTTCAGCCACATGGTATACAAAAAACTTGCAGGTGGTGGGTTTATGACTTTAACTAATCCTGTAATAGAAGATTCCCTAAAAACTTTAGGCTATAGTGATTCAGAAGTAAGCGACATCCTTAATTATATAACGAGAAAAGAGCTTGTTAATGAAGATGGCTTTGAATATGAGAAAATAATTGATGGAAAAATAGAGGGTGCACCTCACCTTAAAGAACATCATATTGCTATATTTGATACTGCAAATACCTGTGGAAGTGGAAAAAGATATATAAGTCCTGAAGGCCATGTAAAGATGGTAGCAGCTATAACTCCTTTAATTTCAGGTGCAATATCAAAAACAGTAAATCTTCCAGGTACTGCAACAGTAGAGGACTTCAAAAATATAATTATAGAATCTTGGAAACTTGGCGTTAAGGGTATTTCATTATATAGAGACGGTTCTAAATTTAGCCAGCCTCTTAATACATCTTTATCTACTGACACCAAGATAAACCTTGAAGATTTGTCTTATGCCGAATTATTAGAGAAATCTAAAGAAATGCAGCGTATTCAATCGCAAATTGCTAAGCGTCAAAAACCATTTGGAATAAGATGTGGAACCACACATCCTGCTCAAATAGAGGATGTTAAGATATACACCACTGTAAACAGGAATGATGAAGGTGAAATCTGTGAGATTTATATAACTACTGATAGAGAAGGTACTATTATAATGGGACTTTTAAATTCCCTATCAAAGTCAATATCAGTTATGCTTCAATACCATGTTCCTGCTGCTGATATAGCTGCTATGCTTAGAGGTCAAAAATACGAGCCTTATGGTTTCGTTCAAAAGCATCCTTATATAAAATATGTTTCTTCAATTTCTGATTTAATAAGTAAAATCATAGATATTGAACTTGGAGATTTTACAAGATGCCAGGTAAAACCATCTTTAGAACCTTCTAAAGCTGTAGCTTCTGATTTGTCAAAAAATAATGAAGCTACAATAACTAAAGACAGTGTAAAGCAAAATGAATCTCATAATGTAACAGGTGAAAGAGTTTACGGAAGCACCTGCCCTACATGTTCTAGCACGAGAATGGTTCGAAATGGTACTTGCAAAGTATGCCTTGATTGTGGCTCAACAACCGGATGTAGTTAAAAAATAAAATTAGGTCAATGACGTGAAGCCTAACCCTTCACGTCATTGACCTTTTCTTTTTATAGATTATATTCTATCCCATAGGGCTTTTAGTTCAATATCCTCTTTTGAGTATTCTTCAAAAAAGTCATTGCATTCAATACTCTTTAAAACATCTTCAAGTGCTTCCTCATATTTCTTCAAATGACATAAGCAACATGCCCTATTATAGTACAAAAATCCTTCTTCATCGTTATAATCTATTCCTTCACTTAAAATCTCTGCTGCACCTTTGAAATCCCATTCTTCTTTATATGTAACAGCATAATTAAGATAACTGTATGGATAAAAGTGATTATTTTTTATGGATTCCTCATAAAATTTTCTTGCTTCTTCTACATTGCCTAATTTATTTAGTACAACTCCTATATTGAATAACACTCTAAATTGATTCTTATCTATATTTAAAGCTTTCTTAAGGTACTCTAGAGCTTCTTCATTTTTATCCTGCTCTTCTAAAATACATCCTATATTGGCATAAGCCCAAAGGTCATTGGGATTTATTTTTAGGACGCATTTATAGTTTTCAATGGCCTCTTCCTTTTTTCCTAATTCATCTAATATGTTTGCTAGAAAAAAGTAAGCCTTGTCATAGGTTGGGTCTATCTCAATAGACTTTTTATAAAACTCCATTGCCTTATGATACTGTTCACTTTCATCATATATGACAGCTAATCCATAATAGGCGCTAGAATTGTTCTTGTTAAGATTTAATACTTCCCTATATTTTTCTTCTGCATAATCCTTAAATCCAAGCTCATCGTATAAAAGAGCCATATCTATAAGAAGATCCTCGTCACTTTTCCCTGTAGGAAGGCTATATGCCTTTTTATAAAACTTTAAAGCTTTGAGAGGATTATTTTCCTGCCTGCAATTCCTAGCTATATTCATATAATTATCAAAAAGATAATTTTTACTCTCCATAAACCGTCCTCCATTAATAAGTTTTCATCTTCTATTTTAATTGTTTACTCATAATAATCAAACTTTTTTATAAAAGATATAAAGCAGATGAAAAATTCATCTGCTTTATATCTTTACAGACTGCTGACAAAGTGTCAGCAGTCTTTAATTTTATACAAATATGTAATATAATTTAAGATATATTAATTTATTACATGGGGGTTTTGCCAATGATAAACGAAAGAAGAGAAG
>JALEZF010000062.1 GCA_022773025.1 Clostridium sp.
TGCCAAGGAAAGAAAGACCTTGCTACATTAGCTAAAGAATTAGGATTAGATGCAATACATGACACAGTACATGAAATGTGCAAAGATGAAGCAAGACATGGAATGGCATTCAAAGGATTATTAAACAGATATTTTAACTAAGATTTAATGAACCCCTATAAATTATAAAAGAATTTTAACTCCCCCAAAAAGGAACTGGATTTTTAGATTCAGTTCCTTTTTTTACTTGCTACACCTAGATAATCGATGTATAATTAAAGCATAGATAATCTAGGTATTAAATTATGAGGTGATTATATGAAGGTAGATAAAAGTTTGGTTACAGGAAGTACAACTATGCTAGTGCTTACCTTATTAAAAGATGGCGATAAGTATGGTTATGAGATGATAAAGGAATTAGAGAAACGATCAGATGAAACTTTTAGTTTGAGAGAAGGAACTTTATATCCTATTCTCCATGGTCTTGAAGTTGATGGCATGGTGGAATCCTATAGTAAAGAGTCTGAAATGGGAAGAAAGAGAAAGTACTATAGGCTCACAAAAAAAGGACTGAGGCTTTTAGAAGAGAAGAAAGAGGAATGGAATCTATTCACTTCAAAGGTAAACAAAGTTTTAGGGGGAGCAGGCTATGCCTTGGCGTAAAGAAATAGAAGAATATCTTGACGAGATATGCAGTCATGTAAAATACAAAAGAGATAGACAAGCTATAAGAGAAGAAATAGGAGCTCACATAAATGAGCGAATATGGGATTTGAAGCATGATGGATTAAACGAAGAAGAAGCTGTAGCGAGAGCTATCGAATCCATGGGAGATGCAGACTCCATCGGAATATCCTTGAATAAAGTTCACAATCCTATATTGGGATGGATATTTTATATTACAAATATGGCGGCAAAGCTAGTGATAGGACTTGTAATAGTTTTGTTTACAGTTTCATTAATTTCAGAAATTGAGCCTTTTAAGCCAGGAAATAGTAAAGATGAAATAGTATATGAGAAAAAGCTCAATCTTAAAGGTAAAATTGATGATACAGGTGTAAAGTTTAAAAAGGTAATCCTATATAAAGATGGAGATGTGTGGATTGAACTTTTGCAATATCCTACGACACTATCTGCCTTAAACAATAATTCAATTCTTTGGGGATTTGAAGCTTATACAGATGATGGAGAGATAGTAGAATCTAAATCTGGGAGTGAAAGGGGAGGAATGTTTTATAACAGGAGTGCTATAAGTTTTAATGCAAAGAATTCAGAAAAAATAGTATTAGATTATGATAAATACAATAGAAAGATGAGAGTTGAAATACCTCTTACAGGTGAAGAGGATGAGTAAAAGAAAAAAAATTGTAGTTAATTTTGCAATTCTAATTTTTGCTACATTATTTATGCTAGGTGTTGTGTATGAATTTAGATTCACACCACTAGGAGTTCACAAAGCCTTAGAAAGAAAAAACTATTATGGACCATCAGAAATAATAAATATCATAGAAGAGAATGATGAGGTCATATATGTGTCTAAATATGACAGGTGGAATTCTGTTGATAGTACTAAGAGAAATAAAATTGGACTATGGAGCAGAAAAAATTCACCATATATTATAGAAAATAAAAAGGATAAGCCACTTACTATAAATCCATATTATTTTGGACAAGCTCTTGATGAAAAACATACAAGATATGAATGGATGATTTGGGGCGTAATAAATGATGAGAATATAAAAGATGTGAGACTTCTCGTTATGGATGATGGGAATCTAGAAGTTCTAGAAGAAAATCATATGAAAGATGGAACTTATATATTTCGATGGGAAAATAGCAGACAAGATTATGAAGACAGCGATTTAATGATAGTTGGACTAGATGAAAATGAAAATGTCATATATAAAGTGAATTATAGAGGTCAGGAATACGAATAGAAAATATACAGGGGATAGCAGAAAGCTATCTCCTATTTTTGTGATTAATTTTAGAAATTAATGAACTCGTCTATAGCTAAAAGTATAAGTGCTCCTTTTATGGAAAAACGATGAGAGAGTACAAATTCTTTAGCCTCACTTATTGGGATTTTTAAAACTTCCAGCTCCTCGCTCTCTTCTATATGTTCATTTGTTATTTTTCCTTCTACATCCATTTTTACTACAGCCGTAGTTTCGTCGCAGATTCCAACAGAAGAAAAGCATGGATTTAAAATTACCTTTAAAGTTTTGCATTTTAGTCCTGTTTCCTCAAACAATTCTCTTTTAGCGGCGGACTCAAAATCCTCGCCCTTATCAACCATGCCCGAAGGAAGTTCATATATGTAATCATTTATTGCAGGTCTATATTGCTTCACTAAAACAACTTCATTGTCACTAGTTATAGGAATCACTATGACACCATCACAAACACTGTAATTCTTTGTGAGACATATGAGATCTTTTTTCTTACGCCTGCTTATTATAAAATAATCCTTAGAATTGCCTTTTCTATTTAAAAGTTTTAGCTGGAAAAGATTAATATACTTACCTTCCCAAAGTGAAACTACATCTAATAAATTCATATCTGAAAACCTCCAATAAAAATGAATCTCAGTTATTATTTTTAACCTATTTATTAATAGTTATATAAGTAATTTCATCCAATAGTATAAAAGAATTATATAAGAATAGCATTTAAATAATATGTGGATGAAAGTTTTGCTTTATAATAAAGGAAAATAAAAATATTTTTTGAAAGCGCAACCTTTACTGATATTAATTTATCTAACAGTTGTAAAAGCTTTAAATTGTACAATTTAAAGACAAGAGGGGAACCATGGAAATATTAATATATAAAGCTCAGCGAGGAGACAGGGAAGCTTTTATCAAAGCAATAAACATCTGTACCAAACAATTATATAAAATGGGGAAAACCATGAGGCTTGATGATGAGGATATTGGTGATGCCATGCAGGAAATTATTTTAATCTATTATAAGAAGATAAACACCTTAAAAGAACCAAAGCTTTTTAAGACATGGGCGGTTAGGATATTTATAAATCAGTGTAATTCGATTTTGAATTAGAAAAGGAATTATTTGAATTAAACCTTGTAATTATGATGGGATTCTCAATGCCAGTCAAAGCTATTGCTGAAAAGTTTATATTTAAATTTTATAATTCATACGTAGAAGAGGCGGCAAAAAAGGATTATGTGCAACATATATCAAATGAAAAGATATCTACATCAAAATATGATATAGAGCTGAAAAATATATTAGTAGATAGGGCCAATATAGCTCTTGCCTTTGAATTAACCATTCATGATAAAAATCTTCTTGAAAATACGAAGTATATGGATGCAAATATAGAATTATATGATGAGAATGGAAATTTGGTTCATAAAGATGGCGTTGCTGAGCAATTGGAGGGACGGAATATTATATAGATTATAAGGATATAGAAAGCAATAAGTTAGGACTAAATGTGCTGTATACTTCAGCTTCAGCAGAGATACCTGAAATTAACGGTTTAAAAATAATCTTATAAAAAATATCTATTATTTGTTGACAATAATTATTTGTTATGATATTATAAGTACATAGACAAGAGAAAAACAAATCAAAGAACAAATGAAAAAGTAATTAGATAGATTAATATAAAAAAATAAAAGGGATTTTAAGGAGGATATATATTATGAAAAAATTTATATGTACAATTTGTGGATACGTTTATGAAGGAGAAGCAGCACCAGAGTTCTGCCCTCAATGTAAGGCACCAGCATCAAAGTT
>JALEZF010000065.1 GCA_022773025.1 Clostridium sp.
TAAAGCCTGCAGACCAGACATTGCTCTTATAACAAATGTAGGAATATCCCATATCGAAAATCTAAAAACTAGAGAAAATATTTTAAAAGCTAAACTTGAAATTACAGATTTCTTCTCTAAAGAAAATGCACTTATAGTAAATGCTGATAATGATATGCTTTGTAATTTAAATTCTGACTCATACAAGATCTTAAAAACCTCTATGGAGCACACTGATTGTGATATAAAAGCTGATATTATGGAAGAAAATCTAAATAACATAAAATTTAGGGTTATTGATAAAGGCCAAGATAAAGGCATTCTTAATCTTCCACTAATGGGGCTTCATAATGTGCAAAATTCTCTTTTAGCATATGGAGCATCAAAAATACTAGGGCTTACAGTTGAAGATATGCAAAGGGGATTAGAAAATTTAGAATGTACATCCATGAGATTAGACGTTATAAAGGCTAAGGATAAAACTATAATAGATGATAGCTACAATGCTAGTCCAGACTCTATGAAGGCTGCTATAAATGTTTTAAAGCAGTTTAATGGAAGAAAGATAGCTGTTTTAGGAACAATGAAAGAATTAGGTGACGAAAGTAAAAATTCACACAAAGAAGTTGGAGAATATGCTAAGAAAAATGGAGTTGAAACATTAATAGTTATAAGCGAATTTCAAGATGATTTTAAAGAAGGTTTTGGTGAAGAAGGATTTTATGCTTATACTTCAATTGCAGAGGCAGAGAGTGGATTAGATAAAATTTTAAAAGATGGAGATATAGTTTTGATTAAAGCTTCAAGATCTATGCATTTTGAAGAATTAGTTAAATATCTGAAGTAATAAGCTAAAGAGGGGAGGATTGCTCCGGTATAAAGGAGTATGGTAGTAATTATGAGTGAAACATTAGTAAATGTATTTAATTTTAGAACGTTAATAGCCGTTTTGTTAGGATTTGGGGTGGCATCTTTGTTGGGACCCTTAATTATACCTATATTACATAAGCTGAAATTTGGTCAATATATAAGAAAAGATGGGCCGGAAAGTCATTTGAAAAAGGCTGGAACTCCTACAATCGGCGGAATAATATTTATTTTTGCAACCTTAATCGGAACTATAATAATGACAAAAGGAATTGGTGATGAAGCCATGATTGCCCTTTATTCATTTATAGGATTTGGATTTGTAGGGTTTTTAGATGATATTTTAAAAATTATACACAAAGATAATCTTGGGCTTAAGGCTGGACAAAAGATGATTTTGCTATTTATAATCTCTTTAGCCCTTAGCTATTATGGATATAAATCTGGGGCTATAGGCAGCAAAATTTTAGTGCCTTTCATAAATATAAATTTTGATCTTGGAATGCTTTATATTCCTTTTGTAGTGTTTTATTTCTTATCATATACAAATGCAGTAAATTTAACTGATGGATTAGATGGTCTTTCCACATCAGTAACAATACTAGTTGTGACCTTCTTTGCATTAGTAAGCTTTGGCATGGCTCACTATAGCCTGTCTATATTCTGCTTTATATTAGTAGGAGCTTTGTTAGGCTTTTTAAGATATAATGCATTTCCTGCAAGAGTATTTATGGGAGATACTGGCTCACTAGCACTAGGTGGAGCAGTAGCTGCTGTAGCAATGATACTTAAACTTGAGCTATTGTCAGCCATAGTAGGTGGAATCTATGTTATGGAAACTATATCAGTAGTTCTACAGGTAGGATCTTATAAACTTACAGGAAAGAGAATATTTAAAATGGCACCAATACATCATCACTTTGAAAAATGTGGATGGAGTGAAACGAAAATTGTAACAGTTTTTTCTATAATAACAGTTGTACTTTGCGTAATTTCATTTTTTAGCTTTTAGTAATTTTTAGGAGGATATAGAATGGAGTTTTTGAAGGATAAAAAAAAGCAAGAGGTGGACTTTGTATTATTCACCATCGTTATGCTTTTGCTAGCAATCGGTATAATAATGGTATATAGTGCTAGCTCCTATTCTGCCTTATATAAGGATAAAGACAGTATGCTTTATTTAAAGAAACAGCTTATATTTGGAACTTTAGGTGTTATATCAATGATGATTGTCATGAGAGTAGATTATCATAAATATAAGAAATGTGCTCCTTGGATATTGCTTGGTTGTATACCACTATTGCTTTTAGTTTTTATATTTCCAGATAGAAATGGTGCCCAAAGGTGGATTGAGATAGGGCCCCTTACATTTCAGCCCTCAGAGCTTACCAAATATGCTATTGTGCTATTTTTAGCATCTAGCGTTTCTAATAAGGGGGAACGGATAAAGGACCTTAAGCAAGGCTTATTTCCATATTTATTAGTATCAGGATTTTATGCTGGACTTATATTGGCAGAAAAAAACCTTAGTATAGCAACGGTTATAATGATGGTTACTTTGATAATATTATTTGTAGCAGGGGCGAAAGCAAAGCATATTTTTGGATTAGTGGTACCAGCACTTGGTGCAGCGGTTTTGGCACTAGCTTTTTCAGCTGACTATAGAAGGGCTAGAATGCTAAACTTTTTGAATCCATGGAAAGATGCAGCAGGAGATGGATATCAGCTAGTACAATCCTTTTATGCATTAGGGTCTGGCAAATTATTAGGGTTAGGACTAGGCAACTCAAGACAAAAGTGTTTCTATATGCCTGAACCACATAATGACTTTATATTTTCCATCATAGGAGAGGAACTTGGCTTTGTTGGGGCTGTATTTGTAATTTCTTTATTTATATTATTTATATGGAGAGGAATACTTATAGCACAAAGAGCAAAGGATACTTATGGAACATTACTTGCTATAGGAATAACATCTATAATAGCTGTTCAAGCAATAATAAATATAGCTGTTGTTACAGGCTCTATGCCTGTAACTGGAGTTCCATTACCATTTATCAGTTATGGAGGAACCTCATTAGTAATAACTATGACTGCTATGGGGATATTGCTGAATATATCAAGAGATGTAAAATAATAAATAAAGTGTGCTTTGTATTAATGCTTTCTAGAAGAAACATTAATAATTTTAAGGCACACTTTATTTTTTTTAGTTAATAAATAGTAAATAGATTGTAATTGTTTTTTAATTATTTTTTTAATGAAATTCTTTATGGTAAATGTTATTATATTAATATGGAAGAATTTATAAGGAGGAAATATGGAAACACATAAAAAGTCTTATTCAAAAGAAGAACTAAAAAAAAGAGTAGAAAAAAAAAGAAGAAGAAAAGCCGTAGTTATATGTTTGTTTTTAATAGCAGTATTTGTAACAGTGTGTTTTAATATTCCGTATTTCAACATACAAGCCATTGATATAAGTAAAAATTACATTTTAACTGAATCGGAAGTTGATGGACTTAATCAGAAATATTTAGGGCACAATATATTTACCACATCTAAAGAAGAAATATTAAAAGATTTAAAAACTCACCCTTATATAAAAGATGCTGTAATATCGAAAAAATTACCTAATAAGATTACAATAACATTAGAGCAAAAACAGGGTAAATTCTTTGTAGAGAACGAAAAAAAATATTACATATTTGACGAGGAATTAAATTTATTAGAGGTAAAAGATGATATTTCAGATTTGAACCTTGTAGCTTTGATAGGAATAGACGTTAATTCTATAAATGTTGGTGAAAAGGTTAAGGATAGTGATAAGTTTAGCAAATTTCTAAATGAAATGAGCGGTTTAATAGATGATAATCTTACAGATATACCTATATCGTCAATAAATATAGAAGATAGCAGTAATATAAAAATATATTGTGAGAACTTAGAAGTAAAGGTTGGAATAGGTGATGATCTAAAAGATAAACTTAATAAGGCTTTTAACGTAATACTTCAAGATAAGACGCTGCTTGAAAATAATGGATATATAGATGTAAGCTTTAAAGGAAATCCAGTTGTTTATAGACAGGATTAGGAGGGGTAATCATGAAAAAATATTCATCTCAAATAGTGGTTGCTACGGTATGTGCATTATTAGGTTTTTTATTAAGCTATCAATTTAAACTTCTAAATAGTGAAGAGAGAAAACTGGTAAACAACCCTAATGTGCAGCAGGACATCACAAAAGAGATAAGTCAACTTACTAAGGAAAAAGAAGAATATGAAAAAAAGAATAATGAACTTATGAATCAAATAAAAGTATATGAGGAATCAGCTACAAATGAAAATGCTGTAGCAAAGGAATTAAAAAATCAGCTTGATAATACTAGACTTTTAATAGGAAGTGTAGATGTTACTGGACCTGGAGTTATACTTTATTTAAATCCTAAGACTAACGTGTTTTCAAGCAATATGGTGGCATCTTATATTACAGATAGAGAGCTTACCTATTTAGTAAATGAACTGTTTTTTGCTGGAGCAGAAGCTGTATCTATAAATAATAAAAGGATAACTTTGCAGACGGGAATAAAAAGCAGCAGTGGAGGAACTCAAATTTTAATAAATGATGAGAGAATATCTCCTAAAGAAACAATAACAATAAAAGCTATAGGAAATAAAAGTGCACTTATGGGAGGGCTGAATTTCCATGGGGTTCTTGATTATGAATCTTTAGCCTACTATGAAAAAAAACTTGAGGAATCCGATGACGTTGAGATACCTAAGTATAACAAATTATATAAATATGAATATATAAAACCTGTACAGTAATTGAGGTGAATTTTTAATGATAGCATTTATAGGGCTTTTAATTGGAATAATAGTTGGTATGCTCTGGGAAGTAAATATTCCAGATAAATTTTCTCCATATATGTCGGTAGCAATACTTGCATGTCTGGATTCAGTTTTTGGTGCAATAAGGTCATCCTTATCTAAAAACTTTCAAGCTGACGTGTTTATTTCTGGATTTTTTGGTAATGCAGCCTTAGCAGCTGGTCTTGCTTATTTAGGAGATAAACTAGGAATACCTATTTATATGGCAGCAGTTATAGTATTTGGAGGAAGAATATTTGATAATTTTGCAATAATAAGAAGGTTAATATTAGAAAAGACTAAATCTCATGATTAATGAGGTGATTTAATGAAAAAGAATGAGGGTAATATTTTTGTATTTATAGCATCTATAGTTATTGGTCTTTTAATTTCACTTAACATACATTTAGGAACTCAAAGTGAAACGGTTATTTTAAATACAAAACAATATCAAGACGCATATATGAAAAAAAGAAATTTATATCAGGAAGTATCTAATTTAAAAGATAAACATCATGACCTATCTAAAAAGCTTCAACAGTATGAAAGTAATGATAAAGATAAGAATAAAGTAATAGATAGCTTAAATGATGAAATGAGCAAGAATTTAATGATTTTAGGATATTCTAAAGTTAAAGGACCAGGCATTGAAATAACTTTAACTGATGGCCTAGATGAATTCAACAGTTCATTAGATGATAGTTTTTATAGCAGTCAAAGGATAATTCACAATACAGACGTATTAAACATAGTTAATGAGTTGAAAAGTTTAGGGGTAGAGGGCATAGCTATAAACGGAGAGAGAATAATTAATAGTTCCGAAATAAATTGTTCAGGTGGATTTATAAGCATAAATAGTGTTAAGTATCCTATGCCTTTTTATATTTATGCTATAGGCGATAAAGATGTATTAAAAGATTATCTTTTAAATAATAGCGAAAGCTACATTAGAATGTTAATAAACAGAGGAATAAATGTAGATATAAAATCCAAAGATGAAATTATTCTTCCGAAGTATTTAGGTGATTTAAAAATAAAATATTTAATTCAAAACTATAAATAAATTTAAAATTATGAAGGAAAATTTTATTTTGTGAAGAATAGTATTATATAGTGAAAGATTTCTATAATATATTTTACTTATAAAAGGAGAGTCCTATATTGGATAGCTATGAAAGATATCTAGAAATAAAAAATTCAGTACCTGATGATGTCACTATTGTTGCTGTAAGTAAGACTCGAAGTATCGAGGACATGGAGGGAGCATATAGGGCAGGAGCCCGTATCTTTGGGGAAAATAAAGTGCGAGAACTTATAGGAAAATATGATTCTTTCCATGAAGATGTTCAATGGCATTTGATAGGGCATTTACAAAGAAATAAGGTTAAATATCTTGTTGGTAAGGTAGATTTAATACAGTCTTTAGACAGTGTGACATTACTTAATGAAATTGAAAAGCAATTTGGTAAAGAAAAAATCATTGCAAATACCTTGATAGAAATTAATATAGGCAGCGAAGAAAGTAAAGCTGGAGTTCTGCTTAATGATTTAGAATCATTATTAGTAGAAGTAGAAAAATGCCAATATGTCAAGGTAAGAGGTCTAATGGCTATAATTCCCAAGGGTGATGAGGAAAGCAATAGATATTATTTTAAAAAAGTAAAAGAATTATATGAAAGACTTCAAAAGAAAGACTTTAAAAATATAATTATGAGTACGCTGTCCATGGGGATGTCAGGAGACTATGACATTGCTATAAGCGAAGGAGCTAATATGATTAGAATAGGAGAAGGCATTTTCGGAAAGCGTAACTATAAATAAATAGGAGGTATTAATATGTCTAACGTAATAAATAAAGTGAGAGATTTTTTTGGTCTAGACGATGAGTATGATGATGAATACGATGAGGATATAGAAGACACAGAAGAAGAGGAAGAAATAGTAGAACCGACTATAACAAGCAGAAGACAAAATAAAGTGGTTAACTTACATACAACAACAGTTAAAAATTCTTCAACAAAGATATTAATCATAAAGCCTACTGACTTTGATGAGGCTGTTAATATCTGTGATTGCTTAAAGGAAAAGAAAATAGTTGTGGTAAACACAAATTCATTAGATCCTAAGGTAGCTCAAAGGCTTTTAGACTTTATGGGTGGGGCAAGCTATGCATTAGGAGGAGAGCTTCAAGAGGCTGATAGAGGTGTTTATGTATTATCACCAGCTAATATTGAAGTTACAAATGAATTTAAAAATGAATTATCATCAAAAGGAATTTTTGGTTGGAAATAATATAAGATGAATAAGAATGACTTTATAAATATATTTAACGTAGAGGATAAGATTTATATATCTCAGCTTTATGATAAGTATATTTTAGCTGAAAAAACAGGTGCTAGCATATGCACTAATGAATTTTACCCTCCCAACATCTGGTCTAAATTAGATTCTAAAGATGGATTTTTAGGAGTGGAAATTAAATCTTTAGGTGGCTTTAAGGATAGTGAAAGAAGGATTGTTGTATTTAATTATGATGAATACACTGAATTGCCATATACTATTTTAAAGATAAAGTGTAAAACTAAGTTTTATAAACCCACTCATAAGGATTATTTGGGAGCTATAATGGGAATTGGTATAAAAAGAGAGAAATTTGGAGATTTGATTATAGTGGGAGATACAGGATATGTAGCTACCTTTAATGAAATTGCTGAATTTATAGCCTCTAACCTTAGCATTATAGGAAAAGCACCTTGTACTATAGAAAATGTTTTAGATGAAGAAGATATGCCAAGCATCTCTTTTGAAGAAGAACAGAAACTTACAACCTCTATGAGAATTGATTGTGTTGTAAGTTCCCTTACGGGATTGTCTAGGGGAGATTCTGAAAAATATATAAAAGAAGGCTTAGTTTTGCTTAATTACTCTGTTTTGAGAGAAAAGAGTAAGGTAGTTGAAAAAGATGATGTCGTAACTATAAGACGATATGGAAAGTTTAAAATAGGGGATGTCGTTGGCAAAAGTTCAAAGGGTAGAATTAGATTTTTATCAATGAAATATACATAGAGGAGTGAAGTTTCTATGAAATTGACACCAATGGATATAAACAATAAGGAGTTTAAAAAGATAATAAGAGGTTATAATCCAGAAGAAGTAGATGAATTTTTAGATAAAGTTGTTGAGGATTATGAAGCCTTATATAAAGAAAATGCTAATTTAAAAGAAAAGGTAGCTGCTATGAATGAAAGATTAGAGCACTATTCTAAGATTGAAGCTACAATTCAAAATACATTAGTGCTAGCTCAAAATGCTGCAGAGCAAGCTAAAAGTTCTGCACAGAAGGAAGCTGAAATAATAATAAAAAATGCAAATGATACTGCACAAAAGGTTTTAGATAAATCTCATAACGATGTGATGAAAATTAATGATGAGTATGATAGAGTAAAACAGGAATTTATAAAGTTTAGAGCTAAGTTTAGAAATTTCATGCAGGTTCAGCTAGAAACTTTTGATGATTTAGAAAAAGATTTTGAGAAGAATTATAGTGTAGGAAATACAGTAGAGGATGTAGTAGAAGAAAAATCTATAGAAACTTCTCCTGTAATTAATTCTAATGATGATGATAGAT
Source organism: Clostridium sp. (assembly GCA_022773025.1). Taxonomy (GTDB): domain Bacteria; phylum Bacillota; class Clostridia; order Clostridiales; family Clostridiaceae; genus Clostridium_X. Next base: position 8,342 of record JALEZF010000065.1, read on the forward strand.
TTAAGACTGACGAGCTTGAAGCTATAAAGAATTTCTTTATAAAAGAAAAGGAAGTTTAAAAAATTCACTCTTTTGGAGTGATTTTTTTTTCTTGATTAATTTTGTGAATATGAATTATTATATAAGTAAAATATAATAAATGGGAGGAAATCATGGAAATTTTCATAATAATATTGGGCATCATATTAGATAGGATAACAAAACTTTGGGCATTAAACGTATTAAAGCCTGATAATGATATAATAGTCATAAAAAATTATTTTCAACTAGCATATTTAGAAAATAGAGGAGCTGCTTTTGGTATATTTCAAAATAAGGTAGTGTTCTTAAGTTTATTTACTGTTATTTTGATAATAGGTCTTATCATATATTTATATAAAAATAGAGGAAAGTCAAGAATTTTATCTATAAGCTTAAGCCTTATTATATCAGGAGCTTTAGGAAATTTTTATGATAGGATAGTATACAAATATGTAGTTGACTTTATATGTGTTCATTATAAAGATATATATTACTTTCCAACTTTTAATGTGGCAGACATTTTTGTAGTTTGTGGTACTATACTTTTAGCAATTTATATATTAAGGATGGAGTCAGATGGAGAACTTTAAATTTCAAATTTCAGAAGAGCATAACGGCAAAAGAATAGATAAATATTTGTCATCAGTACTTGATGGAAAGTCTAGGTCTTATATTCAAGGTGTAATAGATGAAGAAAAAGTTAATGTTAACGGAAAAATAGTGAAAAGCAATTATAAATTAAAGACTAAAGATGTAATAGATTTAGAAATACCTGAACCAACTGAACTGAAAGTAACTCCAGAAAATATTCCTTTAGACATCCTTTATGAGGACAAAGATGTAATTGTGGTAAATAAACCTCAGGGCATGGTAGTTCACCCGGCTCCAGGAGCTTATGACGGAACTATGGTAAATGCTCTGCTTTATCACTGCAAAGATCTATCTGGAATAAATGGAATTATACGACCAGGAATTGTCCATAGAATAGACAAAGATACTTCTGGGATATTAGTGGTAGCAAAAAATGATAATGCCCACAATATATTGGCTGAGCAATTAAAGGATCACTCAATGACAAGAGAATATTATGCATTGGTTGAAGGAGTAATTAAAGAAGATGAAGGCACTATAAATAGACCTTTAGCAAGGCATCCTAAAGAACGTATAAAAATAGCTGTTGTTGAGGGAGGTCGTGAAGCAATAACTCATTTCAGTGTTATTGAAAGATTTAAGGAAAATACTTTAGTTAGATGTATATTAGAGACAGGAAGAACTCATCAAATAAGAGTTCATATGGCTTATATAGGTCATCCTCTAGTTGGAGATCCTGTTTATGGTTATAAAAAGCAAAAATTTAAACTACAAGGACAGATGCTTCATGCAAAAGTTTTAGGATTCATTCATCCTTCAACTAAGGAATATATTCGCTTTGAAAGTCCCCTTCCAGATTATTTTGAGGATGTTTTAAACAAATTAAGAGTTTCTTCCTTATAGTTGAAATTTTGTATAAGATTATAATTGAAGTTGATAAATAAAAATATGTATGATACAATAAAACAAAGTGAAGACCTTTAAATGGCTCCGAGAAGTCGTAAGGATAAAATTATATTTTGATAGGTTAAGTTTTATCCTTAGGATAAAACTTTTTATTTTTAGAAAATTATATTAAGAAAGGAGGATTAAGATGAATTTAAAAGCTACTTTACTCGACAAGGACTCTATAAGAAGAAGTTTGATAAGAATTTCTCATGAAATTATTGAAAAAAATAAAGGTGCACAAGACATTATATTAATCGGAATAAAAAGAAGAGGATATCCTTTAGCTAAAAGAATAGCAGAAAATATCCGTAAGTTTGAGGGCACAGATGTACCTGTGGGAACTGTAGATATATCCTTATACAGAGATGATTTAGAAAACTTGGATGACAAGGCTACAATAAATGATAAAAATTTAGGTGTAGAGGTAAAGGGAAAGAAAGTCATTCTTATAGATGATGTTTTATATACAGGAAGAACTGTAAGAGCAGCAATTGATGCTATTATGGATCAAGGAAGACCTAGCATAATACAACTTGGAGTTTTAATTGATAGAGGTCATAGAGAACTTCCTATAAGAGCTGATTATGTTGGGAAAAACATACCAACTTCTAAAGATGAGATAGTATGTGTATCTATTGAAGAGATTGATGAGGAAGATTCAGTAAAGATTTACGAGAGATAGTTTATATAATACATATAAATTAACTTTTAAAATAACCCAGAGAGGTTATAAAGGGAGGAAAAAAATGAAAAATTATATTGATGTAGATGAAAAAATGCCTTTATTAAAAACCATACCATTAAGCCTTCAACACCTTTTTGCTATGGTAGGAGCTACAATACTAGTTCCTATGCTTACAAATACTAGCCCTTCTCTAGCACTATTTTGTAGTGGAATTGGAACACTACTATATATTCTCTGCACAAAGGGAAAGCTACCTGCATATATAGGTTCATCCTTTGCATTTATTGCACCTATAACAGTAGCTACAGCAGAATACGGAAAAAGTGCTATGCTCTCAGGTGTTATTGGAGCAGGTGTTATCTATGTAATTACAGCTGGAATAATAAAGGTTGTAGGAACAAAGTGGATTGACAGAATACTTCCACCAGTATTAGTTGGATCAGTAGTAATAGTAATAGGACTAGGACTTGCAGGTACTGCAATAAACTGGGCAGGACTTAATCCAAACTTTGTATCAGATGCTATGGTTAATGTTTCAAGAAGTACATGGATACTAGTGTCTCTAGTTACTTTAGGCGTTGGTGTATTTGGAAGTATGTATTTCAAGGGTTTCCTAGGGGTTATACCAATACTTATAGCAATGGTAGTTGGATATCTATTATCATTGTTCTTAGGAGTTATACCAAAAGAAACTATAGATTTGATTTTATCTTCAAATATAATACAAGTACCAGAGTTTACATTCCCTACTTTCCATATGGGTTCTATAATGCTTATGGCACCAGTGGCTGTTGTTACATTAGCAGAGCATATAGGACATGTTTATGTAACTAACAATGTGTGTGGAAGAGATTTTACAGTAGATCCAGGACTTCATAGATCCATATTAGGAGATGGAGTTGCAACTATGTTCGCAGGACTTGTAGGAGGACCTCCAAACACAACTTATGGAGAAAATATAGGAGTTATGGCCATAACTAGAGTTTATAGTGTATGGGTTATTGGAGTAGCTGCTGTTATCGCAATATTACTTTCATTTATAGGACCAGTAGCAACTATCATTAGTAATATACCACTACCTGTAATGGGTGGAGTAAGTGTACTATTATTTGGAATAATAGCTTCATCTGGATTTAGAATATTTGTTGAAAATAAGATTGATTTTAGTAAAAAGAAAAATTTAATAATATCTTCAGTTGTTATAGTCCTTGGCATAGGCGGAGCTATAATAAAGATTGGAAATACTGAGCTTTCAGGGGTGGCTTTAGCTACATTAGTAGGTATAGTATTAAACTTAGTTTTACCTGAAATTAGTAAGTCGGAACAATAATAGTAAAACTATATATTAATTAAATTTTGAGGTATAATAATAGGTGAGGTTTCTTGCCTATTATTTTTACTTTATTAAGGAGAGTACATATGAATTATGAATTAATTGCAACTACTACATTTGGTATAGAATCTGTAACAGCTAGAGAGCTTAAAGATTTAGGATATGAAGATTTAAAAGTTGAAAATGGAAGAGTTACTTTCAGCGGAGATGAAATGGATATAGCTATATGCAACATATGGCTTAGAAGTGCAGATAGAATTCTTATAAAGGTTAAAGAATTTAAAGCTACAACTTTTGAGGAGCTTTTCCAAGGTACAAAAGATGTGCCTTGGGCAAAGATGATTCCATACAACGGAGAAATGCACGTAGTTGGAAAGTCAATAAAGTCCACATTATTTAGTGTTCCTGACTGCCAAAGCATAGTTAAAAAGGCTGTCATAGAATCTATGAAGCTTACATATAAAAGAGATAGATTTCCTGAAGATGGACCTAAATACAAAATAGAAATAGCTCTTTTAAAAGATATAGCTACCTTAACCATAGACACTTCAGGACCGGGATTACACAAGAGGGGATATAGAGAGGTAGCAGGAGCAGCGCCACTTAAAGAGACAATGGCAGCAGCATTAGTTCTTATTTCTAAATGGAATGGAAATGAAATTTTAATAGATCCTTTCTGTGGGTCAGGTACAATTCCTATAGAAGCTGCACTTATAGCAAAAAATATAGCTCCAGGGCTTAATAGGACATTTGTATGTGAGGAATGGCCTATAATGAGTCCTCTTCTATTTAAGCAAGTTAGAGAGGGTGCTTTAAAGTCAATAAACAAAAAAGATGTAAAGATTAAAGCCAGTGATATCGATACAAGAGTTTTAAGTATAGCTAGAGAAAATGCTAGAAAAGCTGGGGTTTCTAATTACATTACTTTTGAAAGAAAAGATTTTAGAGAGATAGTTTTAAGAGAGAAAGAAGGCTTTATAATAAGCAATCCACCTTATGGTGAGAGAATAGGTGAAGAAGAAATCATAAGAAAGCTTTATAAGAAGCTAGGCCAAGATTTTAGAAAGAGTGATGATTGGAAGTTTTATGTCCTTACTTCCTATGAAGATTTTGAAAAATGTTTTGGATTAAAATCTAATAAAAATAGAAAATTATTTAATGGAAGACTTAAATGTTATTACTACCAATATCATAAAGAGTAAAGGCAATACCTTTACTCTATTCTTTTTAGATCTAAATTTTTAGGTGTCACATATAAAGTTTTATTAGTATAATAAATGACCATTCCAGGTTTAGCATGGGATGGCTTTTTTACATTTCTCACTTCTGTATAATCTATAGGAACATTAGTGGAATTTTGAGCTTTGCTATAGTAAGCAGCTAATGTAGCTCCTTCCATTAAAGTTGTTTCATCAATATTCTTTGATCTTATTATAACGTGAGAGCCGGGGATGTTCTTTGTATGCATCCATGTATCAACTTTATCTGCAAATTTTAAAGTTAAATAATCATTTTGAATATTATTTTTTCCTACATAAATGTCTATGCCGGTAGAGGACAGAAAGTGCATAGGTTTTGATGGTTTAATCTTTTGTTTATTCACTTTTACATGACGGATATATCCACTTTCGGCAAGCTCTTTTCTTATATCAAGTATCTCATCATAACTTTCAAGATTATTTATAGAAGTTAGAACTGAATTAAGGTAGTCCATTTCTTCCTTGGCTTTTTCAATTTGTTCAAGAGCTGCAGCTTCAGTCTTTTTTAATTTTCCATATTTATTAAAGTACCTCTGAGCATTTTCGGAAGGACTTTTATTTTCATCTAATTCAACAGAAATAGTTTCTCCATCTAAGCTATAGTAATTTAAAACATCTATAGATTTCATACCTTGTTTTATAGAATATATATTTGCAGTTAAAAGTTCACCTTTTATTTTGAAATCATCTTTAGTTTCACATTCTTTTAAAGCTTCATTTAAGAGAAGTAGTTTCTTTGAAATTCTATCTATATTGGTATGAATGAGTTTTTGCAAATCCAAAGTTCTACTATGAAGTCTGTCCTGCTTATCTTTTTTGGAATAATACTCATCTAACAATACAGATGGACTGTGAAAGGCAACTTTTTCATTGTACTTTGATAGAGGTATACAGTGAAAATCTTTAAAGTTATCATTTTCCTTGTATATTGCAAAAGAAAAATTGTGATTTATAAATATGTCTTTAAAGGCACAAGTCAACTCCCCAAATAAATCGGTAGAATTCTTTACTTTAAAGAATAGTGCTGAGGAAGTGCTTTTGCTTACCCCTGTAAAGATTTTTGAAAAGCTATTTTCATTTATATCCAAATTTGAAATAGCATTTTTAAATTCTGTTTCTGAAAAGTTTATAGGATTTAATTTATCAGAAGCAGGTGGATAAACATAGTTTAAACCAGGAAGAAGAGTTCTATAGCTATTTATATCTGGAGTTATATGCTTTATAGAATCCATAAGTTTATTGTCTCTCTCTCTTACTAAACTTATATTACTATGACGCCCCATTATTTCGCAAATCAAATAATATATACTATTAAAACCTAATTCATCTGTGCTTTCAAATTTTAATTTTACAATTCTATCTGTAGAAACTTGTTCTATTTCTAAAAGTTTTGCGCCAACTAAATATTTTCGAAGGAGCATACAAAATGAAGGAGCTTTGTTTGGATTAGGTTTTGAAAAAGCAGTCATGTGAATACGTGGGTATGTTGAACTGGCTGTCAAAAGTAATTTTCTATTTCCCCTAAAAGTTAATATAATTTCGTCTTTTTCAGGTTGATTTATTTTATCTATTTTAGAATTAACAATGGTTTCTTTAAGCTCTTCAAGGACACTATAAAGAAAAATACCATCATAAGCCATAATATCATATCCTTTCATTAGTGAACTACATAGATACACATAGTATATCATTAAGAATTAATATGTATCAAGGATATAACCTAAAAGAATAAATTAATATAAAATCATATAATTTAATCTTTTGTAATGATTTTTTTTTATCAATGGAGTATTATAATAATGTATTACAAAGAAGGTAGGGAAAAATATGAATTTTACGAAGATGCATGGAATAGGTAATGATTTCATTATTATAGATGACTTAGATAATAAATATTTAGGAATGGAAGGAAATATAGCAAAAAAAATATGTCATAGACACTTTGCTATAGGAGGGGATGGCGTTATTTTCGTTAGAAAAAGTGATGCTTTCGATATAAAGATGGTTATAATAAATTCCGACGGTTCTTATGCAGCTATGTGCGGTAATGGGTTAAGGTGTTTTGTTAAATATGTTTATGATAGAGGTATAGTGAAGAAAAAGTTCATAGATGTTGAGACTGGAGATGGATTGAAAAAAGTAAAAGTAAATGATTACAAAGGTATAGCGGAAACCATAGAAGTTAATATGGGAAGGGGCTCATTTTTGCCAAAAGATATACCAGCTAAAGGTGAAAAACCTATAATAAATAAAATAATCTCAGAAAATCACAAGAATTACTCTATAATATCATTGCGAATGGGAGTGCCGCATACTGTTATACTAGGAAAACTAAATGATTTTGATGTACATGAAGGAATGAATATTGAAAATAATGATTTGTTTTTGGAAGGGACTAATGTAGATTTTTGTGAGGTTGAAAATAGAAGTTCTATAAAGGTTAGGACCTGGGAACGTGGAGCAGGTCCAACTTTAGCTTGCGGAACGGGATGTTGTGCCTCTTTTCTAGCAGCTTATAAGGTAGGGCTAGTAGATGATAATGTAATTGTTCATGTTGATGGAGGAAAGTTAAATATCAAACTAGTAGATGATGATGTATATATGATAGGTGAAGCTGTTCAGGCTTTTACAGGAAGTATTTGTATAAATGAAAAATAAGATAATATTATCAATAATAATTTTTTCTATGGTTTTATTTAACGGATGTAACAATACACAAGATCAATTGCCAGATAGTAATTCAAATAAAACTTCTATTAATGTGGATAATTCAATTCTTATAAAAGAAAAGGATAATGGGATTTATGAGCTGTTTTCTCTTTCAAAGGATAAGATGCATTCCTTGAAAAGTATAGAAAATTTAATGGATTTCAAATATGATGTTTTATCTCAAGTTAAAGTTCAGATGATTTCCTTAGAGAAGGGCAACAATTTAATAAAAAATAAATTAGTTGTAGAGTCAAAAGATGGTGAAAGTTCTATAGAAAACTTATATTCAATTGCTGATTTTAAATTGTCACCACAGGGGAAATATTTAGCTTATAGGGGATTTAAAGAAGACAATATAGAATCCGTAGAGAGCTTAAGTTTTTATAATGTAGAGGAAAAAGAAAGTGTGCCCATAAATTCAAAGATTTTAATTTCCGGAGATATGTACGATTTTAAAGATAAGGATACTTTGATTTATTATGGGGTAAATCCTACAAATGGTATTCAAGGTATATATGAATACAATATAGAAAATAAAAGTGAGAGTATGGTTTATGAGGTGAAAAATCAGTATATAACATATCTTTCGTATATAAAAGATGATTTGTGCTTAGTACTTCAAGAGGATTTTAATGAATTAAAGCTTAGCTTAATAAATTTAAAAACTAAAAAAAGTACCATGATAACTTCCAATATAGAAGAAATAATTGACTCCCATATCATAGAAGATAGAGTATACTTTATTGGCAAAAGCAATAAGGAAGACTTATCAGTGTACAAATATGAAAAGGGAAATTTAAAAAGGCTTACTTATGGTTTTCCTAATGTAGTCTATGAAAATTCATATCTTTCATCAGACGAAGAGGGCAACCTGTACTTTGTAGGATATGAAGATAATGAGGAAATGCGGGATGTATATTCTATAAAAGAAGATGATTCTGTAAATTTGATTTCTAATGATTCGGGTAAATACCTTATATATAAAAATGCCAGTTATTTAAGATAACTGGTATTTTTTGTGTTTAAAAAAATATATATTGTCTATAATTACAGTAAGAGGTGGTTAATGTGAAGGATTTAAGAGTTGATTCAAAGGTAGTAAGAATAATGAAAAAGGACTACGCATACAAGAACAATATTTTGCCATTGTACTTTGATGAAGATTATGTCCACATAGCAGCTTCTGAGGAAAAGTCAAATGATGTTTATGGATTTTGCAGACTTATATTTAAAAGAGATGTAAAATTTCATAGAGAAAGTGAAAAAGATTTAGATGAATTATTACGACTATACTATGGTGATGAAAATTTAAAAGCGTCCTCTAAAGAAACCTTGGATGAAGATTTTTATGCTAATTTAATCATAGAAAATGGACCTAATATAGAGCTTACACAATACATATTAAATGCTGCTATAAAATCTTACACAAGTGATATTCATATTGAACCAAGAAAAAAAGATGTTTATGTAAGATTTAGAAAAGATGGCATGCTAGAGAGTTTTATGAATATATCCTTTGAGTCCTATAAAGGACTTTTGGGAAGGATTAAAGTTATGTCAAATTTAGAACTAACGGAAAAAAGGACATTTCAAGATGGAAAGCTTTTTTATGACATGGATAATAAAGAATATGATATCAGGGTATCATTAGCACCCACCATATATGGTGAAAAGCTTGTAATGAGAATTTTGTACAAGGATGATTCAATTAGAACTCTTGAAAAACTTAATTACAATGAGGGAAATTTAAAAACCTTTAAAGAAATGTTAGATATGAATAGTGGAATGATTTTGGTAACCGGACCTACTGGCAGTGGAAAAAGCACTACGTTATATGCTGCTTTAAATTATCTAAACAAAAATGAAGTAAACATAACTACACTAGAGGACCCTGTAGAATACGCCATAGAAGGAATAAATCAAATTGATGTGAATGAGTGTAATGGGGCAGATTTTAGCACTGGACTTCGAAATCTTTTAAGACAAGACCCAGATATAATGATGATTGGAGAAATAAGAGATGAGGAAACAGCAAGGATAGCTGTAAGAGCTGCTATAACAGGTCATAAAGTACTGTCAACCTTGCATACCGCAAATGCTTTAGGAGCCATAAATAGATTGCTTGATATGGGGGTAGAAACATATCTACTTAAAGATGCATTAAAAGGATTAATAGGACAACGACTCCTTAGAAAACTATGTACCAATTGTAAACTTAAACACCTTACAGATGAGGAAGAAATGAAGTTCCTTGGCATTAAAGAAAAGACATATATTTATAGTGTCAATCCAGCGGGCTGTGAGAGATGTAGACATACAGGATATAACGGAAGAGTTTGTATAAATGAAGTTTTGGCCACCAATCAATGCTTTTATGATGATAAAAGTGAAGATAATGCAATATCAAAATATAGAACTATGAAGGATGATTTAAGTGAAAAGATTCTATGTGGAATTACTAGCATAGAGGAGGGGAGGCGAAATCTAGACTAGTGGTAAAAGAAGAATTAAAATATAAAGTTCTTACTAAAGAAGGCAGTATTAAAAAAGGGATTTTTGAAGGAAGTTCGGATGAATTAAAAAAATTTATATCTCAAAGTGGAGGACATTTGATTTTTTTTAAAGAAAGTCAAGCTAAGAAAAAAGAGATAATTTTTAGAGACAGTATTATAAGTTCTAAAGAGATGAAAAATATATGTAGCATTTTATACTTATATATAAATGCAGGTATTTCCATAAATGAAGCTATAAAAAACCTTTCCGTGAAGATGAAAAGCAAAAGGCTGAGGAGTATATTTCAAGATATATATAAAGATATAGTTATGGGAAGTGGAATATATGGCAGCTTTTCTAAATTTAAAAATAACTTTCCAAGTATATTTTTAATACTGCTTAAGGCTGGAGAAAAGAGTGGAAATCTTGAAAATACCTTTAAAGAGTTAGAAATATATTTTTATAATAAGTGTATATTTACAAAAAAGCTTCAGTCTAATTTATCCTATCCAATAATCCTTGTAATTTGTATGAAAATAGTGTTTTTGTTTATACTGGGCAAAGTTTTACCTCAATTCAACACCCTAATAAATTCAGCAGAAGGACGTATTACATCAGAGGTGGTTTTTCTTCAAGGAATAAGTATGTTTGTAAACAAAAACTTTATTGCTATTCTTATAGTTGATTTTATAATTCACGGAATACTTATTTTATATTTAAAAAATACAAGGATATATGCCAATTTTCCAATCATAAAGGAATACTACAAGAAATTAGAATTAATATACTTTTTTAAAAGCTTCAATATTCTTTACAAAAGCGGCATATCCATAGAAGAAACTCTAAGCATTCTTAGAAAATCAATTTTAAATAATGAACTTAGAAAAAAGATTTGTGAAGTAAAAAACTATATATGCAGCGGATATGGTATTTATGAAAGTTTCAAATTAGTAGATGTTCTAGATGATTTCTCAGAAGATATGATTTATTTCGGGGAGAAAACAGGAGATCTTGAGAAAAGCTTATCTCTCATAGAGGAGAATATGAGAAATTCTATAGAGAAAAGTTTGGAGAGCTTATTGCGATTTGCAGAACCCATAATAATAGCTATAATGGGGATTTTCATAATAGCCTTTGTAACTATTTTTGTAATGCCAACTTTAAATGGATTATATTATATGGAGTAGAGATATGAAAAAAGGATTTACATTGCTTGAAACTTTAATTGCACTAGGGGTTATGGCTGTAATCGCTGGGCTAACAGTGACATTTTACTTAGGAGCCATAAAGCTTTATGACAACAAGAAATGTGATAGTGTGGCATTAGAGACAGCATCCTTTATCTCAAAAGCCATAAACATATGTTTAGAAAATAGGGATAATGGATGTCTATATATAGATGTGGAGAAAAACGCTATAAAATTTAAGAATGGTGACAGCAAACTCATAGATATTTACACATTACCAAAAGGATTTAAGGTATCTGGAAGTAATTTAAGATTTTATATATATTGCAATAAAGATAATTTGATAGATAGTGGAACTATAAAAGTAAACTATAAAGACACCATATATAGAGATATAACTATGGCCGTTCCCATAGGATTGCCATATGTAAAAACAGGAGAATGATATGAAGAAAAAAGGAATGTCATTAGTAGAGCCTCTTATAACTATAGCAGTATTTTTAATGTTGTTGTATTGTATATATTCTTTGTTTAATTTTAACCTTATGTGGAACAAGAAAAAAGATGAGAAGATGACGGAAATATTTTGGCTTGAAGCAGTTAAAAATGAACTGCTTTATAATTCTAGCAAAAGTGAACTTAATCTAGAAAGTGGTAAAGTGATTTATATAAATGAAATTCATATGGATATAAGGGATATAGAACAAGAAGAAAATATTACTAAGTTATTTTCTCACACAAAACAAGGAGAAGAATATTTAGAAATGACCATTGAAAATTATGAAATAGAGAAATATCTCAAAATAAATTACAAAATGAAGGGGAAGGAAATTGAAAAAGAAGGCCAATGGATTAAGGAGATATAAGAAAAGTGGTTATACTTTAATGGAAGCTGTAATTTATCTTGCTATAACTTCGATAATTTTAGTGCTTATTTCAAATTTTGTATTAAGTTCTCTAAGGGTTTTAGATATCATGGATAAGAAACTAAAAAACGACTTGTACATTTACGAAGGAATGACTTATGTAGACAAAATAATAGACCAAAGAAAGCCAAATAAAATAAACAAAATATCAGAAAATGAAATCAGCTTTATAAATGAATTTGATGAAGAGAAGAATTTTAAATTAATTTACTCAAAACCTAACAAAGCCTTAAGAATAAAATTTAATGTGATGGAAGAGACGAATAATAATCTTATAAGAGAAAGCATTGAAGATCTTGAGTTTAAAGTTAAGGGAAACGTTCTATATATAAAGATTATAACTACAACTGGAGAGGAGATGGAAAAAAGTTGTGCTGTAAAAGGAACCTAAAAAGAGGTTATGCTTTGCCTGCAGTACTTATATTAATGATGCTTATATTTAGCGTTTTTCTAATGATGAGCAATGTGACTATGAATCTTTACGAGCAGTACAAATACTCTTATAAGAGCTTAGACAATATTTATGAAAGATCCATAAAGGAGTATGACTTAGAAAATGTAATAAAGAACTATCTTTCTAGTGCTTTGATAGAAAAAAATGTACAGATAACTGGAATTTCAGATTTAAGGAGTTTTTTAGAAAATGAAAATTTTCTTATGAACTATGAAGGATTTGAGATCACATATAGTTATACACCTATAAGTCAAAAGTTTGTTGCTAAAAAACAGTCTACAGGGAAGCTGTATGATTTTTATATATTCTATAAAAATCAAGATATCAAGATTGAATATAATGAAAACGGAGGTAACTGATTGAAAGTATTAATAAATAAAAATATGGTGAGTACAAAGAGAAATCGTTATCTTTATGAAGAAGTCTTTGAAGCTAAAAGAGAACTACAGAAAAAGAATTTGAATGTGATCTTATTGGAGGAAGAATTCTATATTGAATCTCTAACAATACCTAGATGCAGAAAAAAATACATAGATTCTATAGTGGAAATGGAGGTAGCAAAGAAATTCAAAGAAAAAGATGATATTTTATATAATTACTCAATAGTTCATAAGGATAAAGAAAAAATAAAAATTATAATAAATTATATCGACAGCAAAAATATCAATTCTTTAAGGCCTCTAAAAAAGATACTAAAGATAAATTCTGTATATCCAATTCAAATAATTGCAAGTAAAAAAATAAAAAGGAAGGTTAGAAAGAATATATTTATTGCTGTATTTCATTATAAAGATATCTTTTATGGATTTACTTATTATAATAATTTAATCTTAGGAACTACTCTCATAAGAAAAGACGACACTTTTGAAAAAATAAAAGATAAAATTCTAGGTTTAATGACGCTTTCAAAGGATATTATGACGGAATTAAATAAAGAGATACCAGATGAAATATACTTTTTTCAAAGTGGCGAAAGGGCTAATAGAGTCAATGTGAATAATATAGATGAGGAACTTAAAAAAATTTGGAGTGAGTGCTATGAAATACAGATATAAAAATGGCTTTGAACCACAGTGGTATAAAGAAGAAAATTTGAAAAATCAGGTTGGTTTACTAGAAAAATATTTTCTGCTTTTGATTGTAATAAATGTAATTTTCCTACCTTTAACCATAGATAAGATAAAATCTTATCAAAATACACCATCTGTTAGTTATAGTAAGAATGAAGAATATGAGGTAGGATTTATTGAGAGCAAAGAAATTAAGTTTATTCAGCTACTCATGAAAAGTGACTTTTATGATATAACTTCATACGAATATAGGGACAACAAAGGAAATGTATCTTTTTTTATAAAAAATAAAAAAGAAGCTGAAAAAATTTTATTAAATCTTAAAGAAAATAATATAAAGATAGAAGATGCTACAATGACACCTTTAGATGAAAATGCTTGGAAGATAGAGTTTAAGATGTAGATGGAGGGGAAAATGAAGAAAAAAATTATATTTACAGTGCTTATTTTAATAGCTTCATCTCTTCTTATGGTTCAAACTTATATTTTGAATTTTTATGAGGGATATAATAAGATTATAGAAAGTCCAGTAATAAATGAAAATATTATAAGTCATGATGAGACTTTAGATAATATATATGAAAATCCCAAAGCGTTAATTTCAAATATATCATTAAAAGATGATACTTATATAGTGAATTATAACTTTAAGGGTGAAAAAGAGGAGTTTTTAAGAATTTTAGATGAAGTAAAAAAGAGAGATGAAAGATTTTCGATAAATAGAATTGAGAAGAAATTAGAGAATTCTACTATAGAAATTGGGTTCACATTGAGCTATAAATCACCTTAAAAGTTTAGGAATATTATATAAAACGCAATTTGTAATTGCAAATATGTGTTTATTTTGATAAAATATCATTGTTAAATATACTAGGAAGTATTAATTTATAGATGGGTATGTTTATTATATAAGTATATGTAACTATAAGAAGTAAGAAAACTTCATATAGCTAGACCTTTTATTTGTATTAAATTATCATAAAAGGTTATAATATAAATGAATTAATTGTTTTGGAGGGATACTTAATGATATCAGCAGGAGATTTAAGAAAAGGCACTACTTTTGAATTTGATGGACAAGTGTTTACTGTTGTAGAATTTTTACACGTTAAGCCAGGAAAGGGAGCTGCCTTTGTTAGAACAAAGCTTAGAAACGTAATTTCTGGTGGAGTTACAGATAGAACTTTTAATCCAACTGAAAAATTACAAGAAGCAGTAATAGAAAGAAAAGAAATGCAATACCTTTATTCTGATGGAGAGCTTTACTACTTCATGGATCAAGAAACTTTTGAGCAAATACCTTTAAACTTTGAAAAGGTTGAAGATGCTATAAAGTTCTTAAAGGAAAATATGTTTGCTGTAATTAAATTTTACAAGGGAGAAGCTTTCTCAGTTGAAGCACCTAACTTTGTAGAACTTCAAATTATAGAAACAGAACCAGGTGTTAAGGGAAATACAGCAACTAACACATTAAAGCCAGCTACAGTTGAAACAGGAGCAGTTGTTCCAGTACCTCTATTCGTAAATGAGGGAGACTTTATAAGAATAGACACAAGAACTGGAGAATATATGGAAAGAGTTTAAGATTAAATTCTTTATTACATATATGTAACTTGGAAAGTTTATAAAGTTTTTCTAGATATGCTAAGTTTCTTAAGGAACTTAGCATATTTATTAAAAGAAAGCAGGTAAATATATGAAAAAAGATTTCCAAAATGACATAGCTTTATTAAAGGAAATGATTTCTGGACTTGAAGAGAATTCTAAAGAAAAAGTGATTTTACAATCTATGGTAGATGTTATGGAAAAGCTTAATGACAAAGTAGATTCATACTATAAGGATTTAGAGGAATATGTAGATTCTGTAGATAGGGATTTATCAGAAGTTAAGCTAGATATGTACGGATTAGAAGAAGATTTTAAAGAAGAACTAAATGAAGAATTAGATTTAGAAGAAGATGAGAAAGAAACTAAATATATAGAAATACCTTGCAAAAACTGCAATGAAATTATATACATGGATGAAGATTTAGTGAAAGCTCATGTGAAAATAGAGTGTCCAGTATGTCATGGAACGCTGAATGAATAAAAATAGCTCTTAGAGAAATTCTAAGGGCTATTTTTTTTATATATTTAAGTTATATTTTTTAGATTTCATAAATAAAGATTAGATATATAGAAGGAGGTGAAACATTAAT
Source organism: Clostridium sp. (assembly GCA_022773025.1). GTDB lineage: Bacteria > Bacillota > Clostridia > Clostridiales > Clostridiaceae > Clostridium_X. Next base: position 24,216 of record JALEZF010000065.1, read on the forward strand.
CTAGATTTTTTCTAGATGATAAAAAATATGAGAACAAAGGATTTTATAAAATTGTTACCAGTTACTATAACTAAAGAAATAGAAACGGCGGACATTAATTTGAAAACAATACAAGAGATAAGGGTGAAGGTTGAAAAACCTATAATCATAGAAGATGACAGAGGGGAGCATATGCTTTCCTATAATGTGACTAGAGATGATATGAAGGTCATAACTCAAAGAATAAGTAACTATTCTATTTATGCTTTTGAGGAAGAATTAAAGCAAGGATATATAACTATTGAAGGTGGACATCGTATAGGAATATCAGGAGACTGCGTCATAAAAGATGGCAGCGTAAGGACTATTAAAAATATATACTCATTAAATATGAGAATAAGTAGAGAAATAATAGGATGTGGACTAAAATACATCCCCTATATCATATCAAAGGGTAAAATACTAAATACAATAATAATATCTCCGCCTAAGTGTGGGAAAACCACCATATTAAGAGATTTGGCTAGAATTATTTCTAACGGAGATAAGAGTCTAAATCTAAATGGGAAAAAGGTTTCTATAATAGATGAGAGAAGTGAAATTGCAGGATGCTACAAAGGTGTTCCTCAGCTAGATGTGGGCTTAAGAACAGATATATATGATAACTGTATAAAGAGTGAAGGAATAATAATGTCTATAAGAGCTCTTTCACCAGAGGTAGTGATTTGTGATGAAATAGGAACTAATAGAGATATAGAAAGCTTAGTACAAGCTTTAAATTCTGGAGTAAATGTAATAACTACTATTCATGGCTTTAGTCTACAGGATTTATTTAATAGACCTGTTTTTAAAGAGCTTATTGACAATAATGTTTTTAAAAGAGCTCTTATATTGAGCAATAGGCTTGGTGTAGGCACCATAGAATCTATTTGGAATTTAGAGACGATGAAAGATCTATGGAAGGGGGAGGCCCATGATTAAATTACTTGGATTATTTATGATATTAATTTCTTGTTCTTTAGGGGGGATATTGTACGGAAGTATCTTTAAAAGACGAGAAGATGAACTTAGAAAGGTTTATAGAAATACTATAGATCTAGAAAACAAGGTTTTATATTCTCGAGAACCTCTGCCATCTGCCTTAATGGATATAGGTGAGGCTGACTCTACAGAGATTGGGGCCATATTTCTTAATTGCTCTAAAAAGCTTTTAAACAATGAAGTTGATGACGTATATGATGCTTTTTCAGAGAGCATAAATGTAAGTAGAGATAAATTGGCTCTTAAAGATGATGATCTTCGAATAATTTTAGATATGGCTAGGTCTTTAGGAAGTCTTGATGAAGAGGGTCACAAGAAAATATTCCAGTCAACGCTAGCTTTGCTAAAAAGAAATATGGAAGAAGCTCATGAATTAACTTTAAAAAATGGAAAGCTTTATAGATGTTTAGGCATTTCAGTAGGGCTTGTAATAGTTATAATATTCATTTAAAGAGATGTGAGGTGGGTTAAAGTGTTAGATGTAGGATTATTATTTAAATTAGGCGGAGTAGGAATACTCATAATAATTTTAGATAAGGTATTAAAAAGCAGCGGAAAAGATGACATAGCAGTTATAACTAATATAGCTGGGGTTGTTATAATACTTCTTATGGTTGTGTCCTTAATTGCTAGATTATTTGACTCTGTAAGGACTATGTTTCAGTTATAGGAGGAATTATGGATATAGTAAAGATATGTAGTTTTGCATTGGTAGCTTTATTTTTATATTTGATTTTTAAAGGAAGAAGAGATGATATAGCGGTATTTATACCTATTGTAGCAGGAGCTCTTATATTTATAGCTCTTATTCCTCAAATTTCAAGTGTAATTTCATTCATGAAAAATCTAGCATCAAAAGCAAATATAGATACCATGTATATAGGCACAGTTATGAAAATAATAGCTATAGCATATATAGCGTCCTTTTGCAGTGAATTATGTAAAGATGCAGGCTCAGGTAGTTTAGCATCAAAGATAGAGTTTTCAGGAAAAATATTAATATTGGTTTTGGCGGTGCCTATTTTAATGGCAGTGCTAGATTCAATACTTAAGATTATGTAGGTGAGGTATGAAAAAAAAGATTATTATATTTAGTTTCATTTTCATTGTTCTCATTGGTGTTAGAGCATGGGCATCTACAGAAAATACTATAGATAGTGATACACAAAATAAAATTAGCAATCTATATAACTACATAACAAATTTGAAACTAGAAGAAGAGCTTTTTAATGATATGAGTCCAAAGGAATTTGTAGAATATATAGTTAAAAATGGAGAGGCTCCATATACCATGAAGGACTATGCAGGCATAATAACAAAGTATTTTTTCAAGGAATTAAGTGCCACAATGAAAATTATGATATCAATCATAATAGTTGGACTTTTATGTGGACTCCTTAAAAATCTTCAAAGTGCATTCAGTAGTGAAAAACTCTGTGATATAGCGTATTTTGCATGTTATGGTGTTTTAATAGTGCTTTTATCTAAAGGCTTTTTAATGGCCATAGGAATTGCAAAAGATGCTATAGGAGATCTAACAAATTTGATGGCTGCACTGATACCTGTGCTTTTAGGTCTTATTGTAGGAGTTGGAGGGGTCAGTCAGGTGGCTACATTAGATCCTTTAGTATTAGTTGTAGTAAATATAGTTCCAAGAATATATGTAAACTTTATAATACCACTGATACTTATGGGGTTTGTATTGAATTTTGTTAATAATATCTCTAAAGACTACAAAATATCTAAATTAACTAAGCTATGTAAACAAGCTGTGCTGTGGATACAGGGTATAATAATGACAATATTTATTGGAATTGTAACTGTAAGAGGAATTACCTCTAGTACATTAGATGCAGTAACAGCAAAGACAGCAAAATTTGCTGTAGACAATTTCATCCCTGTAGTTGGTAAGGCTTTATCTGATGCCGTTGCCACAGTTGCAGGATATTCATTAGTACTTAAAAATGCAATAAGTACCTTGGGACTTATTTTAGTTATATTTATATTATTGGTGCCTATAATAAAGTTATTTTTAACATCAATAATATATAAATTGACAGCTTCTCTTTTAGAGCCCGTTAGTGAGAATAGAATAACAGATTGTATAACTTCGGCAGGGGATTCATTAGTTTTAATAATGTCATGTCTTATATGTATATCTGTTATGTTTTTTATAATGATATCTATAATGGCATCGGCAGGCAAGTTCTTACTGGGTACTTAAAAAGGAGGAAACTATGGAGGGATTAAAAACTTGGATAACAACCATATGTGCAGGGGTATTTTTTATAACAGCCGTAGAAATGATACTGCCAGACAACTCTTTAAAGAAATATGCAAAGTTTGTACTGGGTTTAATATTAATGATCATAATAATAAATCCTATAATAAAAATTTTAAATGGAACAGATATAAATGTATCCTCATATTTGAATGAGTACGAGAATATACTTGAGAATGAAGAGGAAAAATCCATAGAACAAAAGTCAAATAGCATTAAAAATACTCAAGCTGTCTTTGAAAAAAACATCGAGAAGATAACTTTAAAAACATTAAAAGAAAATTATCCTAAGGATAACTTTGAAATAACTGTAGAGACAAAATACGATAAAGAAGAAAACATATTTTCTATAGAATCAATAAATATACTGCTTGATGAAGGTGGAATTAAACCGATCAAAAAGGTTGAAATAAACAAAGAAGCTGATGAAAACAGTGGCAATAAAGAGGTAGACAATAAAAAGATGAAAGAGCTCATAGAGAAGACATTAAATATAGAGGAAAAAGCTATTCACATTTATAGCAAAGATAAATAAGGGGGGTGCCTTATGGATATTAAAAAAATCATACAAAACCTAGAAAATAAAAATTTGAAAAAAAATTTTTATAATCTATTAATAGTTTTACTTATAGGTGTTCTAATAATTCTAGTAAGTAGCTTCTTCAATAGTAATAAGAAAAGTTCAGCTACACTAGCCGGCAAAGATAACTCCAATGAAGAAAATGTCATAAAGGAACAGGAAGTTAATGATGCCTTAAGCAGTTATGAGGCTAGTCAAAAGGAACAGCTTAGAACCATATTATCATCCATAGATGGGGTAGGAAAAGTTGAGGTTATGCTTACTGTAGAAAGCACTTCAGAAAAAGTTCCAGCTGTAGATATTACAAAATCTACAACTAACACTAATGAAAAAGACAATTCAGGAGGTACTAGGGAAAATGTTCAACAAAATGATGGTACAAAAGTAGTTATGTCCAACACAGGAGACACCAACGCACCTTTAATATTAAAGGTTTTAAATCCTAAGATAAATGGAGTTGTTATAGTTGCAGAGGGCGGCGAGAATAAAACTTTACAATATAATATTATAAAGACTGTATCAACCCTATATAATATTCCAGAACATAAAGTAAGCGTATTTTCTATGAAGAAGTAGAATATAATTTAGTATTAGTATAAATAAGTGGGAGGAGATCATATGAATAAAAAACAAGCTGGCATAATATTAGCATTACTTGCATTGATAGTAATAGCAGGAGTTGCAGCTACAAAGGTTAATGGGCCTATGGGGGATGTGGCCGATTCTGATTGGAACTTTGGACAAACTACAGCATCTTTAGAGGATAAAAAAGAGGAAAATTACTTCGACGAACAAAGAACTCAAAAGGTAACAAAAGACTCTGAATCTGTAGAGGCATTAAAGACTATAATGAATAATGAAAATGTTCCAAGTGAAGAAAGAGCCAGTGCAGCTAAGAAACAAGAAGTTTTAATAACTAAGTCTAACAATGAAAACAGAATAGAAACTACTCTAAAGACTAAGGGCTTTGAGGATGTTCTTTGTATAATAGAGGAAGACAAAGTTAGAGTTATAGTTAAAAGTTCTGAAGAACTAACGGCACAGCAAAGACAACAAATTCAAGAAGTTGCAACAAGCATATCAAAATTGCCAATGGTAGAAATAGAGCAAAAGAAATAAGAATATATATATAAATAAGTGGTAAGAATAAAATCTTACCACTTATTTATGCTTTATAATAGCATAAATAATTAATTGTAAAAACATAATCTATTTGATATAATAAGTTTATGATTAACAAGTTTTGCTATGCAAAAGTAGGAGGGTTGTTCTATGAATGAAGTAAAAAAGGAAGACTCCAACATAGGCATTGTTAAAATATCAGATGATGTTGTTAGTGTAATAGCATCTATTGCAACATCGGAGATAACTGGTGTAGCTAGTACTGATGCTGGAATGGTAGGTAGTATTGCTCACATGGTAACAGGAAAGAAGAGCAATACAAAGGGTGTTAAAGTAGCAGTTGGAGAAAAAGATGCTTCTATAGATATTGCTATTGCAGTTGAATATGGAATTAAGATTCCAGAGATAGTAAGCCAAGTTCAGGATAATGTAAAGAAAACTGTTGAAGCCATGACTGGTCTTTCAGTAGCTGCTGTAAATGTTTATGTTCAGAGCATTATTTTAAAAAAAACATCACAAAATAATCCAGAAACAAAATAATCATGAGCACCCTCTGAAATCAGAGGGTGCTAATTATTTGATAATGTATGAATTTTTAGGAAACAAGGTGTATTTTTAAAATAAATACGTTGATAATAATAATAATATAGTATAATTTATAGTAGAGTATATAACTAGGAGGACATTATGAGTAGAAAAAGATCAAGAGAAGTAGCAATGGAGTTATTATTTGAGAATAGTATAAAAAAAGAGAAACCAGAAGAAATAATTGATAACTTCTTAGAAAATACTGAGTATGATACGGAAAGTTTAGATATGACATACATAAGGGATATATTATCAGGAATAGAAAATAATATATCACAAATAGATGAAACTATAGAAAAATATTTAGTGAAATGGAAGCTTTCTAGAATATCAAAAGTAAATCTTTCTATTTTAAGACTTGCAACCTATGAGATATTATTTGATGATAAAATTCCATTTAAGGTTTCAATTAACGAAGCATTAGATTTGACAAGAAGATATTCTGATGAGAGTTCGGTTGCCTTTGTAAATGGAGTTTTAGATAAAATTTCAAAAATTAATTAGGGGGAGATTCAATTGACACAGACTATTGATGGAAGATCTTATGCTAAAAACTTAAAGTCATCTATGAAAGAAGAGATTATTAAGGCTAGTGAAAAGGGCATTAGACCACCCTCACTAGCAACCATCCTAATATCAAATGATGGAGGTTCAGTATACTACGTAAACAACCAAAGAAAAGTCTGTGAAGAAGTAGGGGTTAATTTTAACATTGTAAAATTAGATGAAAACACAAAAGAAGATGAAATTTTAAAGGTTATAGACAATTTGAATCAGGACAATAATATAGATGGTATCATGCTTCAGGTTCCACTTCCTAAAGGGTTAAATGAAAATTTAATAACTAATAGGATAAGTCCAGAGAAAGATGTAGATGGACTTACAGACCTTAATACAGGAAAGTTTTATAGAGGTGAAAAGGCATTTATCCCTTGCACACCTAGAAGTGCATTAGAGCTTATTAAAAGCACTAATTGTGACATTAAGGGTAAGAAGGCTGTAGTGTTAGGCAGAAGTAATATAGTTGGAAAGCCTATGTTTCAACTTTTGTTAAATGAAAATGCCACTGTGACAGTATGCCACTCTAAAACCGTAAATCTTAAAGAAGTCTGCAGTGAAGCTGATATATTAGTAGTTGCTATTGGAAAACCTAAGTTTGTAGATGATTCCTTTGTGAAGGAAGGCGCCATTGTAATTGATGTAGGAACTTCATCATTTAATGGAAAGATATGCGGAGATGTGGACTTTGATAAAGTATACAATAAAGCATCCCATATAACCCCAGTTCCAGGGGGCGTTGGAGCTTTGACTACAACTTTATTAGTTAAAAATACGTATGAGGCATGGGAAAAAAATGTTTGTAAAAACTTTGACAGTATCAGCATTAAATAATTATATTAAAAGAATTATAGATGGAGATGTAATACTAAATAATGTTTCGTTAAAAGGTGAAATATCAAACTTTAAACTTCATAGTAGCGGACATATATATTTTTCTTTGAAGGATAATGTATCAAAAATAAACTGTATAATGTTTAAAGATAAGGCTCAAAATATTGAACTTGATTTTAAAGAAGGAATGCAGGTAGAGGTATCAGGACGGGTAAAGGTATATGACAGAGAAGGCGTATATCAAATGTATTGCGATACTATAAAAATGGCTGGCATGGGCGATATATACATGGCTTTTTTGGAGACAAAGAAAAAGCTTGAAGAGAAAGGCCTTTTCAAAGAAGAACACAAGAAATCTCTTCCTCACTTTCCTAAGAGAGTTGGAGTAATAACTTCACCTACAGGGGCGGCTATAAAGGACATAATAAATGTAGCTAGACGTAGAAATAAGGGCGTTGACCTTATAATATATCCAGCTTTAGTTCAAGGAATTGGAGCTATAGAAGAGATTAAAAAAGGAATAGAAGTTTTAAGTTCAAAGCCAGATATAGATGTCATAATACTGGCTCGTGGTGGAGGGTCTATTGAGGATTTAAAGGCTTTTAATGATGAAAGTCTTGCCATTACAATATATAAATCTAAGAAACCAATAGTTACTGGTATAGGTCATGAAATAGACTTCACTATCGCAGATTTTGTTGCAGATAGAAGGGCCTCAACCCCTTCTGCAGCAGCAGAAATAACTATTCCACCATTAGAAACATTAGAAAAAGAAATAGAGACTCTAGAATTATCCTTAAAAAATACAATAGACTATATGATAGAAAAAAAGTTTTCAGAAGTAAAACTTTTAGAAAATGAAATTATGAAATATAGTCCAGAAACATTTATAGTAAATCAGTATTATTTATTGGACACAATGAGAGAAAAATTAAATCATATGATTAAAAATAATTTGTCAATTAAAACTTTGGAAATATCAAATATTTATGACCAACTCTCTCATAACAATCCTTTGAATATACTTAACAAAGGGTATTCCATCATAAAAAATGAAGATAATCACGTATTAAACAGCAAAAGTGATTTAGCTGAAAATACCTATATAAATATTATTTTTAAAGACGGAGAGGTAAAGGGTGAATTTTCTCCAATTAAGGAGTGATGAATTACTATGACTAAAAAGGCTGAAAAGTATGAAGATAACCTTGAAAAATTACGTGACATTGTAAATGTCATGGACAAAAATGAACTATCCTTAGAAGAGGCCATGAAAAAGTATGAAGAAGGTATAAATCTTTGTAATAAGCTTTATGCAACTTTAAAGAACTATGAAGAAAAAATACTCATCTTAAATGAGGATAAAGAAGAGGAATTTAAAGAGATATGAGTACTATGAATAATTATAAGAAATATATTGAAGAGCATTTAAATGATTATTTTAAAGGTACAGATGGATATGATAAGCTTATATATGATTCTATGAAGTATAGTTTGAATCTAGGTGGAAAGAGATTAAGACCTACTCTTATGATGATGACTTATAAGCTATACAAGAATGATTTTGAAAAAATCCTGCCACTAGCAGTTGCCTTAGAGATGATTCATACCTATTCTTTAATTCATGATGATCTTCCATGTATGGATAATGATGATTTAAGAAGAGGTAAACCTACTAATCACAAGATATATGGTGATGGAATTGCAACTCTTGCAGGAGATGGTCTTTTAAATGAGGCTATGAATATAATGTTTGACTTCTCTTTAAATAATGGGAAAAATGCTTTAGAAGCTGCTAGGTTAATAAGTCATTCTTCAAGCAGTGAAGGAATGATTGGAGGCCAAGTGGTTGATATAATAAGTGAAGATAAGGAGATAACTATAGATGAGCTTATATACATGCACAGCAAAAAAACAGGTGCTCTTATAAAAGCTGCTATATTATCTGGAGCCATTATGGGAGAAGCTTCTTCCGATGATATGAAGCTTTTAGATGCTTATGGAGAAAAACTTGGCTTGGCATTTCAAATTATAGATGATATTCTTGATGTAGTGGGGGATGAAAATCTATTGGGAAAATCTCAAAGTGATGGAGATAACAACAAGAGTAATTTTATAAAATTTTATGGCCTTACTAAGTGCAAAGACCTTAGTGAAAAATTAACTTATGAATGTATAGATATTTTGAAGGGATTAAATAGAAATACAGAGGAACTTGAAACTTTGACTTTAGAACTTTTAAACAGGAATTTTTAAAAGAATAGGAGAAATATACCACATGTTAGAAAATTATAAAGAACCAAAAGATATAAAAAAAATGTCTTTGGTTGAACTAGGTGTATTATCAGATGACATTAGAAAATTTTTAATAGACAATATATCTAAAACTGGAGGTCATTTAGCATCAAACTTAGGTGTAGTTGAACTTACTATAAGTTTGTTTAATGTTTTCAATATAGAGCGTGACAAAGTAATTTGGGATGTTGGACATCAAAGTTATGTATATAAAATGCTTACAGGTAGAAAAGATGATTTTAGTACCTTAAGACAATTTGGAGGACTAAGCGGTTTTCCAAAAAGAAATGAAAGTATATATGATGCCTTTGATACAGGTCATAGTAGTACTTCTATATCAGCAGCACTTGGCATAGCTAGGGCACGAGATATATTTGAAAAAGATTTTAATGTTATAGCCGTTATTGGAGATGGAGCCCTTACAGGTGGAATGGCTTTAGAAGCTCTTAATGATTTGGGCTTTAATAAAACAAAGCTTATAATAATATTAAATGACAACCAAATGTCAATTTCAAAAAATGTAGGAGGGCTATCTACATATTTAAGCAACATGAGAATGGACCCAGGATACAACAAATTCAAGAAGGAATTTAATAATACTATGGAGAAGACTTCCTTTGGGAAAAGTATCGTAAGTTCCATTAACAAAGTAAAAGACGGTATAAAGCAAATTATAGTTCCAGGAATGTTATTTGAAGATATGGGAATAAAATATTTAGGACCCATAGATGGACATAATATTAAAGAACTAAGTAGGGTTTTAAAATTAGCTAAGAATTTAAATGAACCTGTAATAATACACACAATAACTAAAAAAGGAAAAGGATACGGATACGCAGAAAAGTATCCAAACAAATTTCATGGAATAGGACCTTTTAATCCATGTAATGGAGAAAACAAAAAATCATCTTCGGAAAGTTACTCTAGTGTATTTGGAGATGAGATGATAAATATTGCAACGTCTAATAAAAAAGTTGTTGCTATAACTGCTGCCATGCCAGATGGAACAGGGCTTCAGAATTTCGCAAAGAAGTTTCCTGAAAGATTTTTTGATGTTGGCATAGCGGAGCAACATGCAGTGACTCTAGCAGCAGGACTTGCAACTCAAGGAGTAAAACCTGTTTTTGCAGTATATTCAACATTTCTGCAAAGAGGTTATGATCAAATTTTACATGATGTTTGTATACAAAACCTACCTGTTATCTTTGCCATAGATAGAGCTGGTATAGTTGGAGAAGACGGAGAAACTCATCAAGGTATATTTGACCTTTCTTATTTGACGCCGCTTCCTAACATGACAATAATGGCTCCAAAATGTCTAGAGGACTTAAGATTAATGCTGAATTGGGCAGTAAAATATAAAGAAGGTCCTATAGCTATAAGATATCCACGTGGTGGAGAAGACAAATCTATCAATTATACACCTCTTAAAACTATTGACTTAGGAAAATGGGATGTATTAAGTGATGGAAAAGATATAGCCATAATTGCAACAGGTAAAATGGTGACACAAGCAATTAAAGTGAAAGAGGATTTGAAAAAAGAGGATATTAATCCTTTAATCATAGATGCATGTTTTATAAAACCTATAGACAAAGATCTTATAAAACATCTAATTGATAATAATTATAAAATTTTAACTATAGAAGATAATATGGTATCAGGGGGACTTGGAGCTCAAGTATTAGCTTATGCCAATTCTTTAAAGATGCCATTTACAATGAAGACTTTAGGGTATAGAGACAGATTTGTGCCACATGGAGATGTAGCAAGTTTATATAAATTATCAAAACTTGATGTAGAGTCAATCAAAAAAGAAGTCATAGAACTTTAACTAAAAATTGAGGAGTTAACGATGGGAGAAGCAAAAGAAAGACTTGATGTTTTATTAGTAGATAAGGGGTTTTTTCAGTCTAGAGAAAGAGCCAAAGCTAGTATAATGGCTGGAGACATATTTGTAGACGGTATAAGAGTGGATAAAGCTGGTGAACGTGTAAAGGTCATAAGTAATATTGAAGTAAAGGGAGTAGAACTTCCATATGTCAGTAGAGGAGGCCTTAAACTAGAAAAGGCCATGGCTGAATTCCATATAGATTTAAAAGATAAGGTTACTATGGATGTAGGAGCATCTACTGGGGGCTTTACAGATTGTATGCTTCAAAATGGAGCCGTAAAGGTGTTTTCCATTGATGTAGGATATGGTCAATTTGCATGGAAATTAAGAATAGATCCTAGAGTTGTATGCATGGAGCGTACAAACATAAGATATGTAGAAAAAGAAACTATAGGAATGGATATAGATTTTTCAAGTATAGATGTATCCTTTATATCATTGAAAAAAGTAATGCCAAAAGTTATAGAACTTCTAGGAGATAAGGGAGAAGTAGTAGCTCTTATAAAACCACAATTTGAAGCTGGCAGAGAGAAAGTAGGCAAAAAAGGTGTTGTAAGAGAAGCTTCAACCCATAAAGAAGTTATAGAAGGCATAGTTAACTATTTAAAAGAAATGAATATGAATATATTAAATTTAAGTTTCTCTCCAATTAAAGGACCTGAGGGAAATATAGAATATTTAGTATATTTTTCAAAGGATTCTACAAAAACTTCGAATTTTTATGAAGGACTTATAGATGAAATAGTGAATAAATCTCATGAAAACTTATAGATAGTTGGTTGGTGAAAGTATGAGGACAATAGGTATTAACGTCAATACTACAAAGGATAAGGATGAAAGCGTTGTAAATGCTATAAAAGATATTATTAGCTCTAAATTAGGTGCAGAAATATTAATCTTTAAAGATTCTAAAGGACTAACAAAAGAAAAATGTTCTAAATTAGATTTTATTATTGCCTTAGGTGGAGATGGAACTATACTAAGCACTGCTAGAAAAGTATCAAAATACGGGATACCTATATTGGGAGTTAATATAGGGACCCTAGGCTTTTTAGCAGCAGTTGAAATGTCTCAATTTGAAGATGCAATGATGGAAATTAAAGATGGAAGTTATTCTATAGAAGATAGGGTAATGATAGGGTGTGAAATCAATGGGAAGAAATTTTCAGCTCTTAATGATATTTTTATACAGAAGGGAACTTTATCTAGCATAATAGACTTTTACATAGAGGTTGATGGAAAATTTTACGCATCATTTATCGCAGATGGTGTTATTTTTTCAACCCCAACAGGTTCTACTGCATATTCATTGTCTGCAGGAGGTCCAGTGTTATTTCCTACCCTAAATGTATTAGAAATAACACCTATATGTCCACATACACAGGGAATTAAAACTTTAATAATACCATGTGATTTAAATATAAAAATAAGGATAAAATCTAAAGATGATAATGTTTTTTTAAGTATTGATGGACAAGAATCAGTGATTTTAAATAAAATCTCATCGGTTTGTTTAACTAAAAATAATTTTAAATGTAAAGTCATAAGATTAAACAATTATGATTATTTTGACATACTAAGAAATAAAATTCTTTGGAGAACTATGGAATGTGCAGGTGATAATTATGAAGATAAATAGGCATGAAAAAATATTAGAAATTATAAAACTTAAAGATATAGATACCCAAGAGGAGCTTGCTCATGAACTTCGTGAAAATGGATTTAATGTTACTCAAGCTACGGTTTCAAGAGATATAAAGAATCTTCACCTACTAAAAGTGCTTACACAAAAAGGTACCTACAAATATGTAAGTCCCCAAAAAAATAATATGACTAATTTTTCTGATAAGTTAGTTAGTGTATTTTCACATACTGTAGTAGGCGTAGAGCAGATAGAGAATTTCGTAGTAGTAAAAACCCTATCAGGTTCTGCATCAGCAGCAGCAGAAGCCCTTGACACATTGGGTCTTAATGAAATAGCTGGAACCATAGCGGGAGATAATACAATATTCATTCTTGCTAGAAGCAAGGAGATGGCAGAAACTATAGTAGAAAAGATAAATGATATAATTGAGTAATTGGATAAGGTGGGAATTAGATGCTTCTTCAATTAAATATAAATAACTTTGCATTAATTGAAAAATTATCACTATGCTTCAATAAAGGATTTAATGTTTTGACTGGAGAAACAGGTGCAGGAAAATCCATTTTAATAGACGCTATAAATTATGTGCTTGGAAGTAAATTCAACAAAGATCTCATACGTACAGGTGAAAACAAAACCTATGTAGAAGCAGTCTTCACCATTGAGACAAATAAGATTAAAAATTTTTTAGAAAAGCATAATATAGAGTATGATGACCTTATAATAATAAGCAGAGAATCATTTCAAAATGGTAAGACCATTGCAAAAATCAATAATAAATCTGTAATACTCTCAACATTAAAAGAGCTTTCAGAGGTGCTTTTAGATATTCACGGTCAGCATGAAAATCAAAATTTACTGGATATGGAAAAACACATTTTTTATTTAGACTCCTACGGTGAAGATGATTTATTAGAAGATTTACATGAATATAAGATCAAATATAGTGACCTTAAAGAATTGAAGAGTAAAATAAATTACTTGAGTAGCAATGGTGACAGAGAAAATATAATAAATTATCTAGAATACCAAATTAAAGATATAGAGGAAGGCAAGTTTGTAGCAAATGAAGAGAAGGAACTTAGAGATAGGTTTAATATCCTCAACAATGCCGAAAAAATAAATTATTCCATTAATAGTAGCTATTCTGTGCTATATGACAGTAATGATGAATTCATGTCAGTTTATGATGCTTTAGGAGTTGCTATAAAGGAATTAAAACCTATAGAAAACCATTTGGAAAAGATCAAAGCTGTCATAGAAAATCTAGAGAATTTCTACTTTAATTTGGAAGATATGATATCCACATTAAGAGATATAAAGGAATCTATTGTTTATGATGAAAATGAACTTGAAAGAACTAATAGACGAATTTATACTATAGATGGCTATAAAAAAAGATATGGTAAAGCATCCGTTGAGGAGCTGCTTGAGCTTAAAGAATCTCTCCTTAAAGAATATGAAGAAATAGTTAATAGAGAAGAGATAATAGAAAAGCTTAAGAGGGAACAAGAGATTTTAGAAGGTGAGCTTCAAATAACTGCGGATAACCTTCATGAAAAAAGAATAAAAATTAGTGAAAGTCTAACTCAAAGTATTCAAAATGAATTAAATTATATAGGTCTTGAAAAAAGTAAGTTTTTTATAGATATATCATTAGAAAATAATTTTGGGGAAAATGGAAAAGATAAAGTTCAATTTTTAATCTCCACAAATCCAGGAGAGCCATTAAAACCACTAGAGCGTATAGTATCTGGTGGAGAACTTTCCAGAATAATGCTTGCTCTAAAGACAGTTTTTGTAGATAAGGATGAAATACCTACAGTTATTTTTGATGAGATTGATACCGGAATAAGTGGAAGAGTGGCACAAAGTGTGGCTGAAAAGATGTATGTAATTTCCGATGATCACCAAGTATTTTGTGTAACTCACTTACCTCAAATAGCATCTATGTCAGATAATCATTTTAAAGTTGCAAAGGATGTAGTAGATAATAAGACTTATACAAAGGTTATGATATTGTCAGAAAAAGAAAAAGAAGAAGAAGTAGCAAGAATGATTGGTGGCGTAGAAATCACAAAGACAACTTTAGAAAATGCAAAAGAACTTATAAATTTAGCTCAAAATAAGAAAAATAAATTAAGAAAACATACATAATTATAATAAGCTTAGGAAAAAATAACCATGGATATTTTGTCTATGGTTATTTGTTTTTTTGGAAAACAATATTTAAGTTAAGAGGTAGTTTTTTTGTAAAGATAAATTTCATTTACTTTTATAACACAGAAAACACAACATAATAATTTTTTAATGAGGGCAATTTAAGAGTAAAATAAAAAGGAGGAGATAGTGTGAGAAATAAGAAATTTATAAAGGTATCCTCATTATTAGCTCCAATTTTTCTATGTCTTTGCTCTTTAGTAAGTGGAGTAAGAACATTGCCAGACACAGTATATGTAAAATCAAATGAAAAAGCCATTGTAGGTAATGTTCTTTCTTCCTATAACAATACTTGTGCAACAAATAGTAAAATTCACATTAATACTGAAACAAATACCGCAGAAGTAAAGTTATTAGGTGTTCTTCCTGTAAAATCAATTAAAGTTAAAAATGTTCCTGATTTAGAACTTTATCCAGGTGGAACTCCAATAGGCATAAAAATCAGCACAGAAGGATTACTAGTGGTAGCTTTTTCTGATATAGAAAATCAAAGTGGAAAAACATTAAGTCCAGCTCAAGAATGTGGGATAAATATAGGAGATATAATTCTAGAAGCGAATAATGTAAAAGTAAAAAGTTCTGAGGAGTTAATAAAAATAATAAATGAAGAAAAAGGTAAGCCCATCAATCTATTGATAATGAGAAAAAATGAAAAAATGAAAAAGACTTTAGTTCCAGTAAAGTGCGACAATGATGAAAAGTATAAAATCGGTCTTTGGCTAAGAGATTCCACAGCAGGTGTTGGAACCTTAACCTTCTATGAAAAAGATACTAAAAAATTTGCAGCACTAGGTCATCCTATAAATGATGTAGATACAAATACTTTAATAAACATAGGAAAAGGAAACATAGTGGAGTCTTCTATAATAAATGTGAGAAAAGGTGTTAGAGGAAATCCAGGAGAACTCAAAGGAATTTTTGTAGATGAGGACAGCAGTATGGGAGATATTGTAGACAATACTCAATGTGGAATCTTTGGAAAAAGCAAAAAAGATTTAATAAATCCTGTTTTTAATAAACCCTTAAAAATAGCATTGAGAAGTGAAATAAAAGAAGGACCAGCAAAAATAATAACAACTATAGATGAAAATGGTCCTCAGCTCTATGATATAAATATAGAAAAGTTATTAGTTCAAGATAAACCAGGACCTAAGAGTATGATAATAAAGATTACAGATAAAACTTTGCTTGAAAAAACAGGTGGTATTATACAAGGCATGAGTGGAAGTCCTATAATTCAAAATGACAAAATCGTTGGAGCAGTAACTCATGTACTAATTAATAAACCTGACACTGGATATGGTATATATATTGAGTGGATGATACAAGATTCTGGTATTTTATCAAAATAACTAGCATTTATCTAGATTTAATAGTAAAATTAAAACAAGAATAGCATAAGATTTTATTTAAATTTGCTATTCTTGTTTTTTTATTGCACTTAGTAGTATATAAAAATAAAATAACAAATAAATTTATTATATTTTCACAAAAAAGAATAATTTAGAAGGAATTTAGTTTTTTTTATAGAATATTTAAATTGTTAAGAAATGGAATTAAAGATTGAAGGAGAGAATAACAATGGATCAAAACAAAATTACAGTTCTTATAGCAGATGATAATAAGGAATTTTGCAATATTTTAAACGATTACCTACTTAATCAAATGGACATACAAGTTATCGGTACAGCTAAAGATGGATTAGAAGCTTTAAGTTTAATTGAAGAAAGAAAGCCAGATTTAGTAGTATTAGATATAATAATGCCTCATCTAGATGGATTAGGAGTACTAGAAAAATTAAATACTATGAATTTAAATCCAATGCCAAGAATAATAGTTCTTTCAGCAGTTGGACAAGACAAAATAACACAAAGAGCAATAACTCTTGGTGCAGATTATTATGTTATAAAACCTTTTGACATGGAAGTATTTACTCAAAGAATAAGACAGATGTTCAATAATACTATAAGCAGCGAGGAATCTAAAAAATCTGCTTCTCTTGGATCTATCCAAGAATCAACAAAAGTTAATTTAAAGAAGGAGCCAATGGATCTTGAAGCAGAGATAACAAATATAATTCACGAAATTGGAGTTCCAGCTCATATAAAGGGATACATGTATTTAAGAGAGGCTATAACAATGGTTGTAGAAGACATGGAGCTATTATCAGCTGTAACTAAAGAACTATACCCTTCTATAGCTAAGAAATACAACACAACGGCTTCTAGAGTAGAAAGAGCCATAAGACACGCTATTGAAGTAGCTTGGGGCAGAGGTCAAGTAGAGGCCATAAATAAGCTATTTGGATATACTGTTCATAATGATAAAGGCAAGCCTACAAATTCAGAATTCATCGCAATGGTAGCAGACAAGCTAAGACTTAAAAATAAAGTAAGCTAATTTTATTTTAGTGAAACTAGTATATGGATAGGACTGAAGGTATATAAATTAAATAATATTTTATAACAATAAATATATAAAGATTTAATAAGCTCCACTATGATTATTTAAGAAAAACTAATTATAGTGGAGCCTATTTTTTTATTAATCTTATACTGTATAATATAACGTTAAGCCGATAAATGGTGAGTTCATTGCTATGAATGCTAACTATCTAAAAAAATAAAAAATTTAACTTAGTAATATGTATCTAAAATCTTAAATTTATTTTGTAGAAGAAAAACTTTCATAGCTCACTAAGTTGTGTCATAAATATAAAGTATAGTTAGGAGGGATCTTATATGAAAATAAATTTTCTTGAAGGCTCTAGAAAACATATAAATGAAAATCATATTCTTTATATAGTTTCTTTTATGTTTATTCTTGTAGGTGTTGTAATGGGAATGTATGTGGTAAGATATATGGGTGATACATATAAAAACGATTTATCAAACTACTTATTAAGTTTTGTAAATGAATTTGGAAGTACTGCTATAGATAATAAATATCTACTTTTGCAGGGAATAAAAAATAATGTTTTAATAATAGGAGCTATATATATATTAGGAATTACTATAGTAGGTATACCGCTAATTTTTGTTATAGATTTAATAAAAGGATTTACACTAGGCTTTAGTTCCGCTGTAATAATAAATTCATTAGGTGCTAAAGGTATGATTTTCTCATTGTTAACCTTGCTTCCACAAAACATCATATATATACCATGTATAATGTTTGCCTCTGTGTTTTCTATAAACGTTGCATGGAGCAAAGTAAAGGGCAAGCTAAACAAATCCTACCCCATGGTGAAAGTGAATACATCTTTTTATACTTATGTAATATTAATAAGTTTGCTTATAATAATCCTTGGATCTATAGTTGAAGGATATTTTTCACCTTTCTTATTGAGACTAATATATAAATAGAGTTGGTTAATTTATTATTTATTCCAAATTAATAAAGGACTTTTTATGATAAATGTCGAATTGTTAGGGTACAGTAATTATAATAATTAAATAGGAGAGAGTTTATGGAGGATATAGTATTAGGTTATATTACTTACCTTAAAAAGAAGAAACTTTCCGAAAGTACCATAGAATCTTATAAAAGGGATTTGAACAAGTATGTGTCTTTTATTAAAGATAGGGATGAAAATTTAAAAGAAGCCGATGAGATAACTATTATGGCATTTATTCAAAGCTTACTTAGAGAGAAAATATCTAACTCTTCGATAAATAGGAATGTAGTTACTATAAGAGGATTTTACAAGTATTTATATAAGAAGGGGATTATAAATAGTTCACCTGTTATAAGCTATGAACTTCCAAAGGTGGAGAGAAATCTTCCTGAGATCCTTACTATAGAGGAAGTTGATAAGCTTTTATCTATGCCTGATCTTAATAGTGAAAAGGGTATTAGGGATAAAGCTATGCTAGAGCTTATGTATGCTACAGGTATGAAAGTTACAGAACTTATAAATTTAACTATATTTGATATCAATCTAAAAATGAATTATATAAAATGCAAAGGTACTAAAGAAAAAGAGAGAGTAATTCCGCTAGGTTCAGTGGCTATACGATGCATTGAAAAGTATTTAGAATCTAGAAATTTGTATGCAGTAGCGGATAATAATCTACTTTTTTTTAATTCCAGAGGATACAAAATGACTAGACAGGGTTTTTGGAAGATAGTAAAAGGATATGTAGATGAAGCCCATTTAGATAAGCATGTGAATTTATATACTTTAAGGCATTCTTTTGCAGTTCATCTTTTAGAAAATGGAGCTGATATTAAATCTGTTCAGGAATTATTGGGACATGTGGATTTATCTGCAACCCAAATATATTCAACTATAACTAAGAAGAATAAATTAGCTGAAGTATACAAGAATGCTCATCCTCGTGCCTAAAATACTGTTTATATTAAGGTTATAGAAACCACTAGGAAAGCTAAAAATACATTTATAAATTTGATTAATAGTATATAAAAGAACTTTAATGAGGAGATGTTTACTTATGAGAATGTATGATTTGATTTTGAAAAAAAGAAATGGAGAAGAACTTTCTAGAGAAGAGATAAATTTCTTTATTGAAGGATACACCAAGGGTGAAATTCCAGATTATCAGGTTTCTTCTCTATTGATGGCTATATATTTTCAAAAGATGACCAGTAGAGAAACTGCAGACCTTACCATGGCTATGGTGAATTCAGGAGATGTATTAAGTTTAAAGGACATAGATGGAATAAAGGTTGATAAGCATAGCACTGGTGGAGTAGGTGATACTACGACTTTAGTATTAGGACCTATGGTAGCAGCATTAGGAATTCCAGTTGCAAAGATGTCTGGAAGAGGCCTTGGGCATACTGGAGGAACTATTGATAAGCTTGAATCCTTTAAGGGATTTTCAGTAGAAATGCCTGAAGAAAAGTTTATAAGCAATGTAAACAGCATAAAGCTTGCAGTAGGAGGTCAAACAGGAGACTTAGCTCCTGCTGATAAAAAGTTATATGCCTTAAGAGACGTTACGGGAACAGTTGATAACATATCCCTTATAGCTTCAAGCATCATGAGCAAAAAGATAGCAGCTGGTGCAGATGCTATAGTTTTAGACGTAAAGGTTGGAGAAGGAGCTTTCATGAAGACTAAAGAAGATGCTCTTCATTTAGCAAAAGAGATGGTGTCAATAGGAAGCAGCTTAAAGAGAAATACAGTAGCTGTAATCTCTGATATGGATCAACCTTTAGGAAGAGCTATTGGAAATGCTTTAGAAGTTGAGGAAGCAATAGAGACTTTAAAGGGAAATGGTCCAGAGGATTTATTAGAACTATGTATGACTTTAGGAAGTGAAATGGTTATATTAGCTGAAAAGGCTAAGGATAAAAATGAAGCAAGACAGATGCTTATGGAAACTATAAAATCTGGCAGGGCTCTAAATAAATTAAAAGAATTTGTTGCAGCTCAAGGCGGAGATATAAGTTCCATAGAAGATACTTCCTTATTCCCACACGCTAAATATGTAATACCTGTTGAAAGTGAAAAGGATGGAGTTGTATCCAAGATTCATTCTGAAAACATAGGGCTTATAGCCATGGAATTAGGCGCAGGAAGAGCTACTAAGGAAAGTACTATAGACTTATCTGTAGGTTTAGTTCTAAACAAAAAAAGAGGGGAAAAGGTATCAAAGGGTGACGTAATAGCATATATCCATTCAAATGATATGGAAAAAGCAGAAAAAGCTAAAGTAAAGATACTTGAGAGCTATGTCATAGAAAAAGATTATGAAGATAATATTCCATTAATA
>JALEZF010000068.1 GCA_022773025.1 Clostridium sp.
AATTTCCTTGGCTAGCTTTACTGCCTGAACTTTATAATCTTGGTCATAACGTTTTCGTGCCATGATAAGCACCTCCTTATTCTCTTAATTATATTTTGTATTATACGAGAATAAGGTGTCAACTTTATTTATACAACATCATGCCGAGGAAATTTCTGATTTAATGCAGGAGATTATAGAAAGTGATTTGAACTTTAATTTTTTAGTATATGCGAATGATGAGAAACTTATCTTTCAATCTTTGCCAAATCAACATAGACAGTCAGATGTAGAATTTATTTTGGAAGAAATGAATAGTGTTAAAAGTTTGCAAGAAGCATTGGAACATTATGATGAATGGAATAAACAAAATCAGAAAAATGAAACAAATTCTGATTGAACGCTATGATTTTGCCTAAAATGTGGTAATAAAGGAGTGAAATAAAATGATTTACGAACCCGAAAATCTAAAAAATAAAAGAGCAATGTATGAAAAAAGAGATAAATGGCTTGTTATATTTGCATTTTTATTTTGGACTGCACTACTATTCATTTATGTAAATTTGGTACTTCCCTATGTTAAATCAACAGTTGTTTTTTGGAGTATTATTGTTGGTGGTATTGTTATTGTTACTATTATTTACTTCTTTATTGTATTCTTCGCTTTAATGCAAAGAGGGCATCAGTTTAGAAAAATGAATAATACTATAGTAAGAGAATATCACGAAGATAAAAACGGAGAACTCTTTTTAGAAAGACTACTTGCAATGGACAAGACACCTGGAGATATGAATGATGAAATGACATGGTATCTCAATATTGCAACTGCATTTAATGTATTAGGCAGACAAAATGAATGTATTGCTTTATTTACCCAACTAGAAGAAGTTGCAACAGGGAAAAATAAAGAATATATTCAAAATAGCATTAGATTTGTGCAAGAACAACTAGAAAAAGAATGTTAAATATACTTGTATTTTAGATAATTTCATACCAAGAAGTCTAGTTTACTATAAGAAAAAAGCTAGAGTATATAATACAAAACTTGAAAATGCAGTTATAGCAGAATTTAGAGCTAGCAAAAGCAATTATGGTTCAAGGAAAATAAAAAGGGAATTAGCCAAACAAAATATAGTGGCTTCAAGAAGAAGAGTAAGGAAAATTATGGATAAATACAGACTTATTTCTAATAATACTATAAAGCAGTATAAAGTGCATAAAACTAGCTGTAATGAGGATAAAACAGAAAAGATAGTTTATTAATCAACCTTTTTAATCGAGAAATAGTAGGCTACTCAGCTGGAACTAAAAAGGATGCTAGCTTAGTTTATGAAGCCTTTATGAATACAAATATAAATTTAACTAAGGTTAATATATTTCACACTGATAGGGGTAATGAATTTAAAAATAAAGTAATAGATGAAGTTTTGGGAGCATTCAAGATAAAGAGATCTTTGAGTAAAAAAGGTTGTCCTTATGACAATGCTGTTGCTGAGGCAAGTTATAAAATTATAAAAACAGAATTTGCATTTAATATAATATTTAAAAGTCTAGATGAGCTTAAGAAAGAATTAAGGAGCTATGTGCTTTGGTATAACAACAAACGTATCCATAGCTCACTTAACTATATGACACCAGTTGAATATAGACTAGCAAATATGATCAAATAAATATTGTCTAAGAAAGTATTGATAATCCAAATATTATCATTAATTAAAATATACTTAAATACAATTCATTACTTATATTTTCTAATAACCTTATTCCTGCATAACTATTACCTTTTTGGTCTAATCCCGGTGAATATATACCTATACCAAACCTTCTAGGTGATACGGCCATAATTCCTCCGCCTACTCCGCTCTTAGCAGGCATTCCTACTCTTATAGCAAAGTCTCCAGCTCCATCATACATACCACAAGTCATAAGAATTGCATTTACAAATCGAGTATATTGACTTGGTATAATTTTTTCTTTTGCAATACCTTTGGAGCCATGATTAGCAAGCACAAAGCCTATATTAGCTAGATCCTGACATGAAACTTCAATTGAACATGCTTTAAAGTATGTGTCTAAAAGTTCTTCCACATCATCATTGATTATTTCATAGCTCTTAAGCAAATATGCCAAAGCTCTATTTTTGCTTCCTGTTCTTTTTTCAGATAAATATACATCTTCATTGGCTTGTATATTGGAATTATTTGAAAGTTTTCTTGTGAATTCTAGAATCCTTTCAAATTTCTCCTTATA
The DNA here is from genome assembly GCA_022773025.1 of Clostridium sp. GTDB lineage: Bacteria > Bacillota > Clostridia > Clostridiales > Clostridiaceae > Clostridium_X. Next base: position 2,230 of record JALEZF010000068.1, read on the forward strand.
GTCTTTTCCTTTTATCATAGAGCATACTGCTATTGCCCCTATATTCACCATTGGATTTATATGCTCTGTCAGCTTTTGTTCCTCTGAATAGTCTATGGCATTGAAGGGTTTTCCTGTAGCCTCTACCCCTATATACTTTCTTACATATTCTTCTCCATTGTCTATAAGGGCCATCATTAATAATATCACCTTACAAATACTCTGAATTGTAAATTTCTTATCATAATCTCCAGCCATATATTCTTTTCCATTGTTGTCTATCATGTAAATACCTATTTGATTCTTGTCCATCTTGGCAAGCTCAGGTATATATTCGGCTAATTTACCTTCTGATGTATATTGTCTGCAGTCATCAAGCAGCTGCTCTAATCTTTCTTCCATAATTGTACTCCTACTAAGTTATTAGAATAATCCTTGAAGTGCAGATATTAGAGCACTTCCTCCAAGTATAACTGTTATTACACTGATTATTATTCCTATAATTTTTGCAACCGCATTATTTGTGTACTGCCCAAGTATCTTCTTATTACAAGTTATAACAACTAGATATATAACAACTACTGGTAGTATTATTCCATTTAATGCTTGCGCTATTAGCAATATTGTCATTGGATTAAGTCCTATTCCTGACATAACAGTTCCTATTGCAACAATAGTTAAGTTTACATTTCTAAACCTCTTATCACTATTACTATATTCCCATCCTAAAAGACCTGCTAATGTATAAGATGCTCCTAGTGGTGTAGCTATTGCCGAAGAAAGGCCTGCTGCAAATAGACCGATACTTAAAAATATACTTGACCAAGAACCTAAAAGTGGCTCAAGCTGAACTGATAAGTCTGCTGCTGATTTTACATCCATTCCCAACATTAATGTTCCTGATGTTATTAATATAGCTGCAGTTATAAGACCACCTATTCCTATAGATACATAAGTATCCCACTTTGAAAGTTCAAGTTCATCAGTACTTTTAAAGTTATTCTTTGCTGAAGCTGCATGAATAAAGAAATTGTATGGTACTATTGTTGTTCCTATTAAAGATATGACCAGCATAAGTCCGCCTTTAGGAATAGTAGGAACTAATCCTTTGGCAATTCCGCCTAAATCCGGTTTAGCTACAAACATAGTTGTTACAAAAACTGTAGCCATAATCACAACTAGTCCAGTCAATATCTTTTCTAAAAGCTTAAATGATCCCTTATATACAAGAGCAAATACTATAATTCCAATTATAGGACCTATTGTATTAACATTTATGCCGGTTATAGTTGATATTCCCATGGCACTACCTGTTAAATCCCCAGAAATATATGCAGCACATCCAACTGTTATTGATATTCCAACTAAAGCAATACTGAAGTTCCTCATAGCTTTACTCTTACAGTTATTAACAATAGCCTCCCCCAGGCCATTTTGAGTGACTATTCCTAGTCTTGCAGACATTTCTTGAAGAACCATGGTGGTAATTATAGCAAATACAACTGTCCATATTAAGCTATATCCATAAGAAGCACCTACTCTGGTGCAAGTAGTTACAGTTCCAGGTCCAATGAATGACGCTGTTATCATAGCCCCTGGTCCTATAGCCTTTACTTTGTCTTTCCATGTGTAATGTGGCTTCACTAACATTTCATTACTTACAGTTTCCTTCATAACAATTCCCCCTGATAATAAACTTATAAAGCTAAGATTATATTTTATTTGTCTTGTGGTGAACACATATTTTGTTATTTATCTTATAAGTTGAAATTTCTCTTTGTAATACCTGCTAATAGGTATATTGTCATCCAAACAGCAACATGTGATGAGGTATTCTCAGGGTCTTTTGTTGGATAAAGCTCGACAAAGTCAAAAGCTTGAGTATTAGCTTTTCCACATTCATGTAATGCTAATGCTAATTCGAAAGAAGTTAATCCACATGGATCTGGTGGTCCAGCTGGGTTGTTTGCTATATCAAGAATGTCTGAACAAACTGTAACATAGATAGCTTCTGTTCCTTCACTAGCTATTTCAATAGCCTTTCTTATGGACTCTAGTACACCGTTTAACTTTACTTCCATTCCTGTCATAACAGTAGCACCATATTTTCTAGCTTCTTTTAAACCATTAGGATTGTTTCTTGGTCCTCTTATTCCAAAGTGAACTATATTTTTAGGATTTACATTCTCATCCTCATACAATCTATGGAATGGCGAACATCTAGCAAATTGCTCTTCTCCATAAGAAACCATATTATCCATATGTGCATCAAAATGTATTATTCCTATTTTTCCATTGTGCTTCTTTGCAAATTCACTTATTAATGGATAGCTTATAGAGTGGTCTCCACCAAATACAACTGGCATTTTATTGCAAGCTAAGATTTCTCTAAATTTCTCCCTTATGCTGTTATATGTAAATTCATAATTTCCATTTTGTACTGGAGCATCTCCAAAGTCTCCACCAGTAAAGTAATCGAATACATCAAGATCATAGTCAGGTAAATATCCGCCATATCTTACGGATGCCTCTCTTATAGTCTTTGTTCCAAGTTCACATACACTATATCCTCCATAAGTGCATATTCCTTCCCATGGAACTCCCATAAATACGATATCACTATTTTCTAATTGTTCTTTAGTTGAAATTTTAGGAAGTCCCAAAAAAGTTGGTGTTCCACTAAAAACCTCTGGTATTTCTCTTCCTGGTACATAGCATATTGGTTTATTTTCCATAATCAACCCCCCCTAAACGATAATATAGTTTATTAAACTATATTATCATTATATGGCCTCATCTTTTCTTTGTCAACCAGAATTTTTAGATAATTCTTGTTTTTTTAACAACTTTTTTTCAATTGTATTGCCCATGAATTTGTATTAAAATTTTAATAAGGGAATAAATTTCAACTTATAAAGGAGTCCATAATGCAGAAAGATGTTAGAGTTATACAATCTATTCAACGTGCTATAGATATTATTAACTGCTTTGATTATCAGTATCACACCTTGACACTACCTCAAATCAGTGAGAAGTTAAATTTAAATATAAATACAACTAGAGGAATAATGAACACTTTAGTTTTGAATGGGTATATAGATCATGATTTAAAAACTAATACCTACTCTTTAGGTTTAGTCTATATTCCCAAAGCTGATTTAGTTAGCAGCAAAAGTATAGATAAAATCAAAAGTCTAGCACATCCATTATTAGAAAACTTAGCTAATAATTATCAAGTATCAGCTCGATTACAGGTTATATCAAATCATAATATATTTACAGTTGATACTATAAACCCTGAGAATACCCACTACATAGTTATATCTAGATTAAATGTTCTATTTGAATTGAACGCTACATCTTCAGGCAAGATATTTTTAAAGTACATGGAGCCTGAAAAAATAGAATTATACTTAAACAACATTAATCCTATAAAGTACACAGAAAACACCATAGTAGATAAAGATTTACTAAAATCAGAATTGTTAAAAATCGACGAAAATGGTTACTCTACCGAATTCGATGAGATAGGCTTAGGTATAAGCAGCATAGCAGTTCCTATACTAAAAAGTGACAACACTCTATATGGTACTATTAGTATAACAGCTTCTAGTACTGTAATATCATCTGTTCTAGATGATATCGTTCTTCCTATGAAAGAATGCGCTAGATTCATTTCTGATAAACTTAGCACAATTCAATTTGCTTAAAATTAATTTGTTATAAAAATAGGGGTATATAAACTACTTAAAGTTTGTATATCCCTTTAATATTTTTAAAATTTATTTCTCAAAAGCCTTGCAAATTTGAGTTAACTCTCTTTCTATCATTTCACGGGTTGTGCCTATATTTAATCTCACAAAACCATTTTCCGATGTCATATACACTTCACCATCGTTTAATGCAACTCTTGCTTTTCCTTTTAGTTTCTCCATTAGCTCTTCTTGAGTTAATCCATACTCTGAAAAGTCTAACCACATGAGGTAAGTTCCTTCTGGAACATAAGCTTTAACCTTTGGCATGTTCTTATTAAAAAATTCCACTACAAATTTGGCATTTTCATAAAGATATTTTATAAGTTCATCTGTCCACTTTGCGCCACATCCATAAGCAACTTCTGTAGCCTTATATCCAAATAATGTTACACCTAAGTGAAAAGCTTCCACTGCTTCAGTAAGTTTCTCTCGAAGTTCTGGATTCTTTATAATCATGATTGAAGACTTTAATCCTGCCACATTAAAGGTTTTGCTTGGAGCCATAGTGCTAATAGCTATTTCTCTTGAATCTTCAGATAAGCTCAATGTTGGTATATGTTTATTTCCAGGAAATATTATATCAGAATGAATTTCATCTGAAAAAATCAGAACGTTATTTTCTTTACACAACTTTACTATCCTCTTCAACTCTTCTCTTGTCCATACGCGTCCAAGTGGATTATGAGGACTACAAAGTATAAATAGCTTTACTCCATCCCTTAATTTTTCTTCAAAATCTCCCCAATTCATTTCATATCTGCCATCTTTTAAAATAAGCTCTGGTAACCATGTGACGTTTGTGAGCTTTAATAGCATCAAAAAACGGATTATATACAGGTGTATTTAAAAGTACCTTGTCTCCTTTTTCTGTAAGTGCGTAAATAACAAGACTTGTTGCACACACAACCCCAGGTACACTTAACATGTCTTCCTTATTTACTAAAAAATCATTTCTATCCTTGTTCCACTTGATAAAATTATAGTAATTTATATTCTTTATATACTTCCCATCTATGCGGTACCCATTTGTACAAAGTTATATTGTCAAAATAATCCTCATAGCTATAAGGATGACTATTTACATAATTCCAAATGTCTTGAAATTTATCTCTTATTTTCTTTGAGGTTATAGTAACATGAAATGTTTTGTTCTTCCCTTCATTATCTTTGAAATTAAGATAGGGAACCTTCATAAGTTCATCTATGAGTCTGTCGTGAACTTCCTTTGCTTCTTTAGAAAGTGTTACTGGCATATAAATTACTCTGTCATCAAAATGATCATAGCCTTCCATGGTGATGATATGTGCCTTTTCACTCACTACAAACTTCTCCAGTACCTCTTGAACCTTTGCTATATCATCAGTTTCAAAGGGAGCCTTTATAGTAAAGTGAGCTGGAAGAGTTGAGGATTTTGCTTGAAATCTCTTAAATACCTCATTTCTCATATTAGCATTGAATTCACCACCTTCTCCTTTTATTACTGCAGCTATTACATATCTATCCATATTTAATTCCCACCTTTCAAGTTTCAAATTAATTTTTGCTCTTTATTTCTTCTAAAGCTCTCTCTAATATATCATCACCATAATTTACATAAATATTTGGCTCTAATATTCGCTCCTTGTCCTTAGTCAGATCTGGTCTTGTCCACTTTTTATGAGATATTTGCCCAATAATCCTAGAATTCTTTAGCTGATAAAATAATATATCTCCATAATTTGATGGCATATTACTACTCGGTCTACCTACTAAAGTTCCCAGCTTACCATCAGCTACCCATACGCATAGCATTTGAGCTGAACTAAAGGTAGCTTCATTAGTAAGAACATATAAATTAATATCTTCATTTTTTGTAGATTTATTATTACTTTCAAAGACCATCTTGCCATTTTTCCTTAAATAGCCTTTCTGTTCTTGAGCTAAAGGTGAAAATCTTATGACACTACCATGAATTCCAGGCTTCATATCTAGAGCTCGTAAAAGCATACTGCAAGCACTTGAATCACCACCTGGATTATTAATTACATCTATTATAAAATTCTTTATACCTTCATTTTTATATTTTTCTATATCTTCTACTACACCCTTCAATGATGTATTTACTTCACATATTCCCAATCGTACATATACAGTACCGTTATCTATCTTTTGACTGTAAATACTAGAATCTCTATCTTCATAAGCAAAGTTTTTACTAAAATCCACTTGTAACTTTTCTTCTTGTCCTTGGCTCTCTAAGGTTAAGTTAATATATTTAAAAAACTCCAATCCAGCACTTTCTAACAAAAGCTTCCCTTTAGCATATTTTTCTATGTTTTTAGCTTCTGCAATATGGTTTTCCGCTGGAAATGTTTCCTTTATGGTTTGTACTATCTTATCAGTACTTACATTACCTATCTGTTTAACAACTTTATCAGTTAATTTCTTGTCCTTATCAAGTAATATTAGATTCCCATTTTTGTATTTCCAATCTATATTAAGAAACATCTTTTCATTCCACCAAAGTGCAGTATGTCCATCTTGTATTGATGATAAATACCTAGAAATTCTATTTTGCAATTCTCCAACCGTCATAGTAGAATCACTTGCAGTCAAAAGCTTATCCTTTGCAGTATAATACTTTTCTGGTACTTCCTCTAAAAATATGGGATGAGTACTCTCCATTATCTCTATAATGCTCTTTATATCTTCCTTTACTTCTTCTTGAGACAACTGCTTATCTAATATTGGATTCCCTAAATTTTTAAACTCCTTCACCTCATAAACTGAGATTGGTTGATTAAAATATAAATATATGAAAAATCCTCCTACTAATAAAATTATGCTTAGTATAGCTAATCCTATTATTTTAAATATCCTCTTCTTCAACTTTCCCTCTCCTATATACTAAAACGATCATGATGTTTATCAAGATATGCTATCACAATAATCCCTCAATTCTATTTTACAATGCAATACTACTGTGTAATAAATCTCACTCCCTATATCTATATAATACCATATATTCAAATCTCATACTATTTCCTTTTTAAAGAACACTTTAAGTTCTCTTTTTGCATACTTTTAAATCTTCAATTAAAAGTAATTTTAATTGATAATTTTCATTTAAATAGTAAAAAACAGCCTTAAATCATTACTCTAAAATGATTTAAGGCTGTTTGAAACTAAGATATTATATTTTATTTTTATATACTTTCCCGTCTTATATTCTCTATGATATTTTCTTTCTTAAGTTTGTTTATAGGTATCACTCCAGCAATTAAGCTTATTATTATTGCTCCTATAAGAGATATGAATATAGCTCCTAGTGGCATATCCCATTTGAAATCTACAGACCTTACGGCAGTTTTGTACAGGAAGTATGATATTCCTGTGCCTATTATAGTTCCGTAGATCCACGCTGTGAATGTGCAGAATAGGGATTCTAGGTATATGCTCTTATGCATATCCTTTGTGGTCATTCCAACAGCTTGAAGCATGGATAGCTCTTTCTTTCTAAGAAGTACATTTGTAGTTATTGTATTAATTATATTGATAGAAGAAATAAGACTTATTACAGCCACGAAACCATATAGGAAAATTTGAATCATGATTTGAAACTGCTTCTCTTCCTTTGCATTTTCCTTAGTGTCATTAAAATATCCATTATTTTTAGTTGTAAGCTCTTTTAAATATGGCTTTAGACCTTCGTCCTCATCATCTGAAGTTTCAATGGCCATAGATGATATCTTTCCACCATTGTCCATTTTTATATTCTCTAGGACTTTCTTTGTAGTAAACATGGTTACACCTTGTTGATTATAATCAAAAGGACCAAATGATTTCTCGATTATCCCTATTACTTTCACCTTTTCAGTATTTTTTCCTGACTGAGAATCATCATAATTATTGTAGAATTCTATATAATCCCCAACCTTATATTCTGTATAATCCACATATGTGGACTTTTCATCATTTCTACTAAGGTTTGTCTGGAAAAGTATAACCCCATTTTCTTTTTCAAGTGCATCTGTATTAACTTCTCCACTTGATAGATTTTTCTTAAGCTCCTTCATACCATCTTCTCCAGGATATATAAATTTGCTGTTGTGTAGATTTATCTTCTTTCCTTTTGGATCTGATTCTTGATTCTTTAAATCGCTTATGTCAGCCTTTGGATTTAGCTTGTCACTATCCACAGTTACTATGGGATTACTAGAAACAATAGTGTACACTTTCTCTACACCTTTGAAGGATTTTATAGTCTTTATCTCATCTTCAGATGGGCTCAATGTACTTCCAAAATGGCAGCTATAATCTGGTGTGTAGGTTCCAGTAAAACTGTTTACCTTAAGACTTAGTGAAACAAAGCTATTGAACACTATAAATAAAACTATGCTTATGGTTATAGAAAATATAGTTATTCTAAATTTCTTTTTATTTCTTCTAAGATTTCTGCTTGCTAGATATCCCTCTGCTTTAAATAGTTTTGAGGAAAGCTTTCCGCTCTTGAGTTTTCCAACCTTTATGTCCGTTGTACTTCTTATAGCTTCTATAGGTGATATTCTTCCTGCCTTCTTTGCTGGAAGGTAAGCTGACAAAAACACTGTAAGTATTGATAATCCAAGGGTTATAATAACAAGTCTAAAAGTTACTGTAGCTCCCATTCCAGCAAGCTCCATCTGATTCATCATGGTTGTTAGGAATATAGTTAGAAGCTTTAATACAAGCCACAGACCAAAATATCCAACAGTTATTCCTATAGGTATTGCTACAGCTGCCATGAAGAAACCTTCTCTAAAAACTATACCTCTTATCTGACTTGGAGTTGCCCCTACTGATCTTAAGGTTCCAAATTCCTTTTTTCTCTCCATAACAGATATGTGGAAGGAGTTGTATATGGTAGCTACGGTACTTACTATAACAAGTCCTATAATTACCGATATTATAATATTTCTGCTATCATTATAATTTTCCTTTCTGCTTCCCCCTATGAGCCTTAAAAGGTTCTCGTTGTAATCTATGTTGTAGCCACTTTCTCCATTTTGTAGAGTAACCTTTTCAAGACTTAGATTTTCTGCCATCTGCTTTGTTGTAGCATAAGTGTGCTTATGCTTTTTCATAATTACACTAACATTGTAGGTTCTATCTGCTGCCTTTATATCATCCAAATGAGTTATAGCTCTATAAGTAATTGGCCCTTCGGCAAAAGTTTTCTTTCTAATTCCAACTATAGTGTATGTGTGTTTTACTGGATTTCTTATTATGATGTCATCGGTATATGAAGAACTGTCTAAAACTTTGTCGTTCTCTGGTGAGTATTTCTCCCCAGTTTCAAGTTCTATGGTATCTCCTATAGATTTTCCCATTATATTTAAAGCTTCTTCTGGAAGCACTATTTCATTAGAGTTTTTAGGGTAATTTCCCTTCTCAATCTCCACATTGTATATGTTAAAAGTCTTGTCATCATACTCTTTTACTTCAACATATGACTTGTTATTCCAAGCATCATTGGCATTTTTATTTTCATGAATTACGGCATATCCTAAAGTACTGCTTACACCAGCTTCTTTTACCTCCAGAGAATTTTTAAGCTTTTCTGCCTGGTCCTTGGTAACCTGCATGAATGCAGCATGATAATTTCCATTAGACTTTATTGTATCGTTAAGCTGTCTCTTATTTAAGCTTTCAAGGAGAGATCCTATGGCAAATATCAGTGCAACAGAAAGTGCTATTCCTCCTATAGTTAATATAGTTCTTTTCTTGTTTGCCTTTAAATATCTTTTAGTGAGTTCCTTATAGCTTTTCATTTTCCTCACCCCTCATCATAGTGATCTCTCCATCCTCTATGTGGATGATTCTATCAGCTGTAGCCGCTATCTTTATATCATGAGTTATGACAATTAATGTCTCATTATACTTTCTAGCAGAAAGCTTTAGTAGCTCCATGATTTCTTTAGAATTTTTACTGTCCAAATTTCCTGTAGGCTCATCTGCAAGTACTATAGCAGGTTTATACATCATTGCTCTTCCGATTGAAACTCTTTGCTGCTGACCTCCTGAAAGCTGTGATGGAAGATGAGTTCTTCTATCTTGAAGTCCTAGTGTCCTTATAAGGTCGTCCATAAATTCCTTATCAGGTTTCTTGTTGTCAAGTATAAGTGGAAGTGTGACATTTTCCTCAGCAGTAAGTACTGGTATTAGATTATAAAACTGAAATATAAGTCCAACCTGTCTTCTTCTAAATATGGCTAAGTCCTTTTCATCCAAAGAATATATATCCACTCCATTTATAAATACCTTTCCTGATGTAGGCCTATCCACTCCCCCTAAAAGATGTAGCAATGTACTCTTTCCAGAACCTGATGGTCCAACTATGGCAACGAATTCTCCTTTGTTTATGCTTATATTAACATCCTTAAGTGCATGGACCTTATTGCCGCCTTCTTCATAGCTTTTACATAAATTTTCTGTTCTTAATATCTCCATGGTTTTCCCTCCTAATTTTTATCCTATCTTTAATTCTTAACTTAATTATAAAATGTCAATCTTACTTTAAGATGATTTTTAAGTGACAGTTTAGTCACAAAGCCTCCATAAAATTATAGAAAATCTCATTTCTACAAAATATATACGTTATCTTTTTCAAGGGCATATCCCCTGCTATGATGTTTGCCTTTTCAAGTGCTTCATCTATAGGAACAGCAGGCGTTCCAGGTTAAGGCATGATCATGCTTTCCATGATTCTTCAAAGTGTTGGGCTTCCAATTGAAGGTATTGCACTAGTTGCCGGAGTTGACCATATCTTTGATATGGAAAGAACTGTTGTAAATATCACCGGTGGTGCTGCCTGTGCATTAATAGTATCTCATATGGAAGATAAGAAAGATGCTAAAAACACTTCTTCTTTTTCCATTTAGGTCCAAAAATAATTTAATATAAAATTATGCTAGAATTGTAAATTAAGAGAGATCGTCATAAGACGGTCTCTCTTTTAATGCGCTTTACTTATGTAAAAGATTACTATAGCACATATATTTATTTTTGTTATACAAATGAATTTTTCACCTTTTATTTCTTGCATTTTAAATATAATATGATATAATTTTACTTATAAATTGCAAGAAATTAATAATAGTAGTTTCAAACTTGTTTTTTAAGAGGGGGATCTTTTTATGAAAGAAAGGAAAAAATTATCACTAGCCACTTGGATTTTTATCAGTCTTGCTTTAGGAATTGTCGTAGGAATATTCTTTATGGGTAATCCTACCATAGCCGATGCATATATTAAACCTTTCGGTACTATATTTCTAAACTTAGTCAAATTCATAGTTGTTCCTGTGGTTTTATTCTCAATCATAAGCGGTGTTATTTCCATGAAGGATATCAAAAAAGTTGGATCCATCGGAATCAAAACCGTTATCTTTTATCTATGCACCACTGCATGCGCAATCATAGTTGGTTTATTCTTTGCCAACCTATTCAAAGGTTCATTTACAGTTTTAGAAACATCAAACCTTGCTTACGAAGTTAAAGGATCAACAAGTCTTTCAGACACCATAATAGGAATATTTCCATCAAACATAGCATCGCCTTTTGTAAACGCAAATATGCTTCAGATAATAGTAATAGCACTTTTCTTTGGTTTCGGAATCATCCTTGCTGGTGAAAAAGGAAAGCCTGCCGCTACTTTAGTAGAAAGTTTAAATGAAGTTTCAATGCAGATAATGGCATTTATAATAAAGCTTTCTCCAATAGGAGTATTTTCTCTTATAGCACCTGTTGTTGCAACTAACGGGCCTCAGATTTTAGGCTCTCTAGCAAAGGTCCTTCTAGTTGCTTACTTATGCTACATCATTCACGTAGTTGTTGTTTATTCCTCTACTGTAAAATTCATGGGTGGACTTAGTCCTATGAAGTTCTTTAAAGGCATGATGCCTTCAATGATGTTTGCCTTCTCCAGTGCTTCATCTGTAGGAACTCTACCTTTAAATCTAGAATGCTGCCAGAAGCTTGGAGCAAAAAAAGATATAGCAAGCTTTGTACTTCCTCTTGGTGCTACAATAAATATGGATGGAACAGCTATATACCAAGGTGTGTGTGCAGTATTTATCGCAACTTGCTTTGGAGTATCCCTTACCCCTGCTCAAATGCTTACAATAGTTCTTACTGGAACACTAGCTTCTATAGGAACAGCAGGTGTGCCTGGTGCTGGAATGATAATGCTTTCTATGGTACTTCAAAGCGTTGGACTACCTATCGAAGGAATTGCTCTAGTTGCTGGAGTTGACCGTATCTTTGACATGGGAAGAACTGTTGTAAATATCACTGGTGACGCAGCCTGCTCAATAGTTGTATCCAATATAGAAACAAAGAAAGAAGAGAATATGGACTCAGCTCCAGCTGATGTTTAATTTCAACTAGTTTGAGCGTTGTCGGTTCGGAATGTTCTTATAGACGGGCTATAGCTGATGTTTAATTTCAAGCAGATAGTTAAAAAAATCATAATTGAAAGATTTGAATTACATTTATATAAAAAGAAAGAGGATTGAATCATACAAGATTCAATCCTCTTCTAAATATTTCATCCTCTTTTTCTTAACTACAAGTATCACTAAAACAATAGCACAGATTATAAAAAGTAATATCAAGAACATTTGCATCAACATAATTTTGGCACTGCTCTCAGAATACGAACTAAATATTCCTATATTTATAAGAAAGTCATTTAGTATTTTCGTATCCTTAATAGCAACCCACCTCTTTGATGGATACCACTGCTTCACATCAAAGATCAGATTTCCTTCAATATCTTTTTTATCTGTTAAGTAACCATAAACTGTTAGTTCGTTATATTTATACTCTCCAATACCATAGTTTATCAATTCTTTAAAAGGTGTATTTCCTGTAATTCCAATCTCTTTATCCGTTACATCCTTTATATTATTTTCTACTATAAAGTCTGCCACTTCCTCATTTCCTTCTCTCACCCAAAACTCTGCTGTCCATTGATATTCAATCTTTAACTTAATTAGATCCTTATTTTTATTGTTTCTTGGAATCTTATATGGTATCTCAGGAATCAAGAAAAATATCATTATCAGTATTATAATAATACTTATTACCCTGATAGCTTTTCTATCGCACTTCTTTTCTTTAATCAATTTAATCACTTCTCTTCAATGTTAATTAGTTATTTTTTGATAATACAGTTGTTTTACTTGTAATTATTGAATTAAATCCAATCTCAAATTTTTTCTAAATTTCTATCTAAGCTCTAATGGCTGATTCTCATTTTTACAATTCTTTAATTCTATGTCTTGATGAAATTCTTTTCGTTCTCCACTAATTTCATATATCATTTCTACAGTTAATATAGATTTATCCGTAATTCTTATATTTTCAATGATTTGATCTGGTATCACAATAGATCTTGATATATCGCTTCTTACAAATGGCCCCGAAATTCCTGTACTAAATATATGCTTTCCATCTATAAGTACACTTACATATGCATCACTTATTTCAAGATCAGAACGTAACTTTTCAAGATAGGTTCCTTTTTCAAAATAAGCATTGTTCTTGAAGGACACTATGGTCAGATCTCTTAATGCAATTTCATTAGCTAAGGAATCAATATCATACTGTGTTAGATTAATATCTGAGGTTATATGATAAGTTATTTTGTAAGTCATAAAAATCCCAAGAAAAAATATCACTGCAAAAATTCCTATGAGTATCTTCAAATTCTTTTTATCCATAAAAACTTCCCTTCAATACAATAATACTTCTAATATTAGTATAGCATTTTTCCCCATATAGCTATATACTACATAAATTTTTATGAATTCAATATTTATTTTGATAATATTTAAAGATCTCTTTCATTGGTTTTCCCGTATTTTTGTCCACAGGCACATATCTATAAACATTAGTAAGCCTTTCATTATTGCCGTCCACATATCTATGCTGTATGTAGATATACACCTTTTCCTCTAGATTTCTAAGAAGCTTTCTTAATGTTGGCTTAGTTGTACCAAGGTCTCTCATCATGATTTTCTGAGATACAAAGCAGCTGTTTCCAAAACCGATTATATAAATATACAATGATTTTTCCACTAAGGTCAGCTCCACATTTCTCATGAAACTGTTATAGGCCTTTACAAAATAATTTTCCTTAGTGACCTTTTCTTTATATAAAGATGAATCTTCATACTCATCATATCCATTTATACATTCCATATTTTCTTCCCCATTATCCTAACAAAAACTAATCTTTATTATTTTCTCCTTCACTTTTATATAACTAAAAATCCCAAAGGTTTTCCACAAAGTGAATAAATATTTTTTATACCTGAGGAAAAGCTCTTTCCTACCCCTAGGATAAACTCTTTCAATATAAAGAGAGAAATATTAAATAGAAAAATATAAAGAGAGAAAGCTAAAAAGATATGACAATTTAGTCATATTTCCTCTACCCCATAGCATTAATACAGGTTTTCTTATAAAATTGTTGTAATGATATTATGATTAATTGGAGATTAATGATATGAATAAAATTTTAGTTATAGAGGACGACAGTACCATAATCTTGGGGATTAAATACAGCTTAGAGCAGGAAGGCTTTTTCGTTAAGGAAGCAAAATCTTTAGAGGAGGCCCGCTTTGCTTTAAGAAATGATAATTTTCATCTTATGCTTTTAGATGTGATGCTTCCTGATGGAAACGGCTATGATTTCTGCAAAGAAGTGAGAGAAAAATCAGATATACCTATAATATTCTTAACAGCTTTAGATGATGAGGTCAATGTTGTAATGGGGCTAGATCTAGGTGGTGACGACTACATAGCAAAACCCTTTAGACTAAAGGAACTAATTTCAAGGATAAAAGCTGTTCTTAGGCGCCGCGGTATCAGCAGTGAAAAAAGCACCACTATTTTAAATTTCAAAGACATTTCCGTGTTTACTTTAGAGGGCAAAGTTACAAAAAACGGTGAGGACCTCATGCTTACCACTTTAGAATACAAACTTCTTTTGACTTTGTGTAAGAACCCTAAATCTATATTGTCAAGGAATCAAATTCTATCAAACCTTTGGGATTTTCAAGGGGATTTTGTAAATGATAATACATTAACTGTTTACATAAAGAGACTTCGAGAAAAGATTGAAGATAATCCAGTAGAGCCTAAATTCATCTTAACCGTAAGAGGCATGGGCTATAAATGGGATGTAAACGAAGGAGGCAATTACAATGGAAATTTTTAAAAATCCAGAGTTTAAAAACTTTTCTTTAAGACTTTTAATAATTTCTCTTATATTTTTCCTTGGATTAAACATAATAATCTATAGAAATTTAAAAAGTATAAGTAATAATGTCATAGAAAGCCAGCAAGGTTTCATAGGTAAAATATATTCCTCTAACCCAGACTTAGACAAATCCCTTGTGAGTAGCCTCTTTTATACTCCCAGCCATAAAGAAATAGAAATAGGTAAAAATCTTCTAAAGGATTATGGCTTCAAAGGGAATATTGATATCAGCTTTAATCCTTTTTTCGCTATGAACACCACAAGAATTTTCACCTTCCTTAATGTGTTTTTAGGTTTTGTCATAATTCTCTTAGCTGTACTTATTTATTTCACTCTCAAAGAAATATATGGTTTTATAAATAAGGTCAGTCATGCCGCTGAAAAAGTTGTAGAAGGTGATTTTTCTAATAGAATCAACGAAAATATAGAAGGCGATTTAGGTAAGCTAGGTCTTGAATTTAATAAACTCAGCTCTATAGTAAAAGAAAACCTAGAAAAGCTAAAGAAAGAGAAGCTATTTCTTCAAACTACCATGACAGATATATCTCATCAGCTAAAGACACCCATGACTTCTCTTATAATGCTCAATGATTTAATGATTGATGACAGCACCATGAAACCTGAAATAAGAGAAGATTTCCTAACCAAATGTAGCCTTCAGCTAAAGAGAATGGATTTTCTAATAAAGAGCCTGCTAAAGCTGGCCCGCATTGAAGCTGGTTCTATAGATTTTAAAAAGCTTAATATTGATCTTAAAGAAATAGTCTTAGGTGCTGCTAATGCTTTAAAGCCTACTATGGAAATGAAAGGCCAATCTATATCAATAAAGGGTGAAGGTTTCTTTGTTGGTGATAAGGAGTGGACTTTGGAAGCCGTTATAAATATTTTAAAAAACTGCATGGAGCATTCTAAGGAAAATTCCTCTATAGATATATCCATTTTTGATACAGATGTCTATAGCGAAATCATTATAAAGGACAAAGGAGAAGGCATTGATCCTAAAGACCTTCCTCACATATTTGAAAGATTCTATAAGGGGAATACTTCTACCAAATCAGACAGCATAGGCATAGGCCTCGCCATGTCAAAATCCATAATAGAAAGCCAAGGAGGCTACATTAAAGTTAAAAGCACTAAGAATGTTGGCTCTACTTTTACAATAACATTTCTTAAGGCGGTAATATGATTTTAGTGAAGAGAGAAGAGTTAAAAGTGAAGAGTTGGTTTGGGGCATATCTGGGTTTCATTGAAAAATAAAAGAAAAGGCCATACTGGAGGTTTGAAGCAAACCTTTTTATTAGACAAAGATAATTCTAATGAAAGATGTTTACTTCAGTTCCGGTGTGGCTTTTTTAATGACGTCGTTTATTTAATTATATTTAGTTTTTACAGCATTTCTATAAATGCTGATATTCTAGTTTTAACTTGTCCTATGTCTGATTGAGAATAATCCGTTTCAATAGCCATATAAGGTATCCTCTTTTCCTTTGCGACAAGTTCCTTTACTGTCTTTGTCTCCACAGAGTAAGTATGGCATGCTTGAAGCACCACATCTATAACTCCCTCAACTTTGTATTCATCAACAAGTTGAGATATTAGTTTAAGTCTTTCATCATTTGGAGTCATAACTGAGCAACCTATGCTTAAATATTTTTCTGCTATGGCATCTATAGGGTCCTTTGTCTCATCTACAAGTTTCATCTTTTCTTTGATTCCACCGCAGTTTTCAAAGCACACTACAACACCTTCGTTTTCCTCAATAGTCTTCACTATCTTGTCCACAACCCCACCCATTGGGCATCCTGTTATAAGTATTCTCTTAGCATCCTTTGATACAGGTCTTACGCCGCTTTCATACTCAGCTTTAATCTTTTCAACCGTATCTTTTATGTTTTCATTTTGTTCATGCTTATCAAAGGTAAACTGTGTACTTTCTAGAACCTTGTACATATTGTAACCTGAGATTGCTGGAGGCTGAAGCTTTCCAAGCTCGTAAAGACTTCTCAAAAGTCTTCTCTCTTCATTTTTAATCTTTATGGCTTCCCTTAGCTTTTCCTCAGTTATTTCCACTTGGAATTCTTTTTCTAAAACGTCCTTAAGATGTAGAATTTCTGATTTCCACATAGCTAATGATGTTAAGCTGTTTTGCACCTGTGGTAACTGCATTACATGAACATTTTTTATCTTTCCTAAAAGCTCATACATCTTCTTTTTTCCATCACAAGTTGTCTCTCCGATTATCATATCTGCAAAATAAGTGTATGGACACTTATCTGTTATTGCGAATCCATAACTTGACTTGATAAGTGGACATAGATTCTTTGGAAGGTGCTTTTCCGCATCAGGAATAGGCTCTTCACTCATACCGCATAGTGATACTGGGTAAAGTCCTGCTGCATACATAAGCTCATTTGGAGTATAGGTGCAGAATGTTCCTATTATATGATTGCCTTGATCCTTCAATTCCTTTGCTTTTATAAAGCCATTTTTTCTTGCTTCACTGAACTCATTAAATCTATCTGGTAAGTTTGACATAATTATCCCCCCCTATTTAGTCATCTCACAAAAGATGCTGTTATATGTTATTTTTATTTAAGCTTCTCACACAAAAGTGCTGCTCCAATGGCTCCAGCATATCTGCCTAAAGGTTTTGCTTGTACCTTCACTTCTAACTTCTCGGACAATCTGTCCAGTATATATTCATTCTCACAAAGGCCTCCTGTAAGATAGTAGCTGCCTGAGTTCCCCTGCTTACTGCACAAAGATTTCACCTTGCTGGTTATTGAATCCACAACTCCATAGGCTATGTCTTCTCTCTTTGCTCCTGAACCGATTAAGCTTATAACTTCTGACTCTGCAAATACAGTGCACATGGAACTTATAGAAACTCCTTTTCCCTCTCTTGCAAGGTCACTAAGCTCTCCTAGTGTCACCCCTAAAGTATTTGCCATGATTTCTAAAAATCTTCCTGTACCTGCAGAGCATTTATCATTCATGATAAAATCCGTAACAACTCCACCTTCAAGGTTTATTACCTTAGTGTCTTGTCCACCTATATCTATCACAGTGCAATCGTCTTCATATATATAAGAAGCACCTTTTCCATGACAAGTTATTTCAGTATAAGTCTTGTCAGCATAAGGAACTGAAATTCTCCCGTATCCAGTAGCTATAACTTTTGAATTCTCCTTAGTTATGCCTTGGTCTTCAAGCTGTTTATCTATGGATTTTGCCGTCTCCACACTGCTCCATCCCGTAGGAAGCACTGATTTGAAAATTATCTCTTTGTTCTCATCCATAACTACAGTTTTCGCTGAAGTTGAACCTATATCTATTCCTACAAAATTCATTTAATTAATGCTCCTCTCCATACGTAACTACTATTAAAATATATCACAACACTTTAAACATTACTTTTTCTATTGAATAAACAAATAGATGAGCTTTTATCTATTATAAATTTTAAAACCCATCTTTTAAAAAATTATTATTAACGTTTCAACTTTCTGTATGGTCTTTTTAACTATATTTAATAATCTGTACTAATTAATCTAAAATTTATAAAGCAAAGTGATATAATATAATTAATAGTTGTTAAATGTAAAAATCAAGTAAGAAAGGTTTCAAAATTATGCTAAAAGATTTACTTACGAGAATATTTTCCTGCCGCTACATGGTAAAGCCTGAACATATAAAAGGAGAGCTTCCTTCTACTAAAGACGGCTATGATGCAACCTTGAAAATCGCATGGCCTTCTATTGTTGAGGCTATATTAGTTTCCCTTATAGCTTCTGTAGATACCATGATGGTTGGAGTTATAGGCCCTGAAGCCATAGCTGCAGTAGGAATAACAAATCAGCCTAGATTCATTTTGCTTGCTGTGATCCTATCTCTAAATGTTGGAGTAACAGCTGTTGTTGCCCGTCGTAAAGGTGCTGGGGATATAAATGGAGCAAACCGCTGCCTAAAACAATGTCTTATATTAAGCCTTTTATTTGGTACAACCCTTGCCATGGCCGGAATTATATTTGCCCGTCCTCTTTTAACCTTTGCAGGTGCTCAAGGAGATATCATAAACGATGCAGTTATTTACTTTAGAATAATACTCATTGGTATGATATTCAATTCGGTTTGTCTAACTATAAATGCCGCTCAAAGAGGTATTGGAAACACAAAAATTTCTATGTACACCAATTTGACTGCCAACGTTATAAATTTAATATTTAATGCATTACTTATAAATGGTCTATTCTTCTTCCCAAAGCTAGGGGTTACCGGTGCTGCTATAGCAACAACTCTTGGAAATATAGTTGCCTTTTTCATGGCACTAAAATCAGTACTAGGAAATCATGGTTTCCTAGATATAACTACACGTATTCCTTGGAAATTTGATAAGCATACAATTTCAAGCGTATTTAATGTAAGCAGCAGTGCTATGGTAGAGCAAGTATTTTTAAGAATCGGTTTCTTCGTCTATGCTAAGATGGTTGCTGCTCTTGGAACTACAGCTTTCGCTACCCATCAAATATGTATGAATATATTAAACTTATCCTTTGCCGTTGGAGATGGTTTCAGTATAGCTGCTTCCTCTCTTGTTGGACAAAGTCTAGGTGCAAAGCGTCCAGACAAAGCTATGCTTTATGCCAGTATAACTCAGAGACTTGCCCTTATAGCTTCTACAATATTGTTCATATTCTTTATACTAGGAAGAAATTTCTTGGTAGGATTATTTACAACGGAGACTGCAATCATAGCTCAAGGATCTGTAATAATGATAATAATTGCTTTCACCACCCACGTACAAACTTCACAGGTAATAATATCGGGTTCTTTAAGAGGTGCTGGTGATACAAAATATGTTGCCCTTACTTCTTTCATCAGCATAGGTGTTGTAAGACCGCTATTAACTTGGCTTTTATGTTTTCCAGCAGGTATGGGACTTGTAGGCGCATGGGTTGCCGTATTCATAGATCAAAATATGCGTCTGTTCATAAACTTCCTACGTTTCAGAACTGGAAAGTGGACAAGAATTGAACTATAATATTTAGAATATAAAAATTCACCATATAATGTCTCAACAACATTTATGGTGAATTTTTAATTAACATCTATTTTAAGCTATCACTACATTCTCTCTGGAACTTCCATTCCTAGTAGTTCTAATACTGTCTCTATAGTTCTTTCTGTAAGCTTTAGTAGGTTCAACCATGAAATCTTCTTAGCGGAATCTTCTTCTACTAAGATCTTGTTCTCATGATAGAATCTGTTGAATGTATTACTTAAGTCATATACATATTCACAAAGTTTATTTGGAGTCTTGTCTCCATAGCTTATCTCAACAACTTCATTGAACTTAGCTAATGTAAGCATTAAATCTCTTTCTACTTGAGAAGTTGGCTCTAAAATAGAAGTAGCTGCTCCCTTAAGCTCCTCTTCTGCTTTCTTTAGGATTGATTTAATTCTTACTGCAGTGTAAAGGATGTATGGTCCTGTGTTTCCCTCGAAAGAAGCAAACTTCTCTATATCAAAGACGTAATCCTTAGTTGGCATATTGGATAAGTCTCCGTATTTTAAAGCGGCTAAACCAACTATTCTTGATATCTCTTCTATTTCTTCCTGACTCATATCTCTGTTGTCTCTTATCTTGTCTGCAACATTTCTCTTAATTAAGGCTATAAGATCTTGAAGCTTCATAACTCCACCTTCTCTAGTCTTAAATGGCTTTCCATCCTTGCCATTCATAGTTCCAAAACCGATGAAGTCGAACTTCATGTCTTCTGGTGCTATATGAGTCTTCTTTGCACATCTAAACACTTGCTTGAAATGAAGGTCCTGTCTCTTGTCTACAACATAGATTATTTCAGCTGGATTGTAATCTTGAACTCTTTGGATTATTGTAGCAAGGTCAGTTGTTCCATATAATGATGCTCCATCAGATTTTTGAATAATGATTGGAGGCATAGGCTGCTTATCGCTTTCTTCAGCTACATCTATAACTAAAGCGCCTTCACTTCTATAAGTATATCCCTTTTCATTTAATTCCTTAATCATAGCTGGGATATACTCTTCTGCATCACTCTCACCTTTCCAAAGGTCGAATTCAACATTCAAGTTTCCATAGTTTCTCTTAAGGTCTGATACAGAAACATTTACTATGTGGTTCCAAAGAGCCATATATCCGCGTCTTCCCTCTTGAAGCTCTGCTGTAGCTTTCTTTGCAGCTTCCATAGCTACTTCATCACTCTTAGCAAGCTTGCTTGCTGCTGGATATATATCCTCTAATTCATCTATAGTGAAAGGTGCTTCTTTTGGGTATTCTCCTGTAAACTCTGCATCAAAGTATGGAAGGTTTGGTTGTCTTCTTTGAACTTCTGTTATAACCATACCTATTTGTAATCCCCAGTCTCCTAAGTGAACGTCTCCTATAACTTCATGTCCTAGGAATCTACAAATTCTCTTTATGGATTCACCTATGATAGCTGAACGTAAGTGTCCTACGTGAAGTGGTTTTGCAATATTTGCTCCACCAAAATCTATAACTATAGTCTTCTTGTCTTCAGCCTTATCACAACCTAATCTCTCATCCTCATTCATTCCATTGATGTACTCAGTTAAAAAGCTGTCTTTTATATTCATGTTTATGAAGCCAGGCTTTACTGCTGTAACCTCTTCAAATATATCCTCTGACTTTAAAGCCTCTGCCACCTCTTCTGCCATTATGATTGGAGCCTTTTTATATTTCTTTGCTGCTGGAAGAGCTCCATTACATTGAAACTGGCAAAGGTCAGGACGGTTTGATACATTTACATTACCATATTCTTTGTCATATCCTAGGGCCTCGAACTTGCTTTGAACAACCTTACTCAACTTTTTGATTAATTTATCCATATTCTTTCCTCCTAAAATTATTTTTCCAAATAAAAAACCGCCTCTTAAAAAATAAGAGACGGGCTATATCCGCGGTACCACTCAAATTGATAGCATAACTATCCACTCAATGCCTTAACGCAGCAAACGGCTCACCTCAGCATATGCCTTAGGAGCTTCTCCAAGATTCTCTTCACTAACACCAAACTACAGGACTTCCACCACTCTCCTGCTCGCTTAAAGATCAAATATCAGCTACTCTTCTCTTCCTCGAAATTAAGATTTTATTGTGTAATCACAATTATTATATGTTTATCTTTTCATTATGTCAATATTAAGATATTTTCTCCCACTTCATAATCCACAAATATAGGTGTCCCATATCTACAAAATCATCCTCTACAAGCTTTTCCACTCTATAATCCCTAACGGATAAGAGGCAGAGTCTATCAAAAACCCTGTCTTCTCTGGGGAAAAACTTCAATTTATCTATAAGTTAAGTATAAAATTTTAGGCACTCTCTCTTTTAAAACATCCTTGTTATATATTATCGGCTGAGATAAAGAAAACTTTATAGAAAAGATAAATTTTTTTAATTAATATATGTCATTGGTTGCTTTAAAAACATACTATAGCAAAATTAAATGTTTAGGAATCCCCTTGTTATATTCTATATGGACTTCCCCTTGTATCAATGGCGTAAGATAGGCTATCATTGCCTTTTCTATTCCATTACCTTTAGAGTTTATCCATTCCCTTGGGACTGATTTCTCCTTGTTGGCTATTTCTGATACAGGTATACTTCCTAATTTTATTTCATAAGGTTCATCACTTTTACGTATAATAGTAGACATAACTCCAGTTAAACCATGAATTGCACATTGACAGGCTTTCATTCCTAAGAGCCTTGACTCTTCTATATCAGTTCTACTTAATATATGAGAGCTGCATCTCTGCATCAAATTCAATTCTATTGATCTTACTTTGCAGCCTATTTCATTTCTCACTACATCCTCTAAAACTTTTGCTGCTCCTGATATATACTTGTGTCCAAATGAGTCTACATGATTACTTTGTACTCCCTCAGATATATACTTACCATCATCACTTTTAATTCCTTCACTTATAGCTATTAAAACATTAGATTTTCTTTCTAAGACCTCTCTCACATCTTTTATGAAATTATCAGTATTAAATGTAGATTCACATAAGTAAATTAAATCTGGTCCATTGCCACCTGACAAATTGCTTAATGCTGATGCTGCAGTAAGCCATCCTGCATTTCTTCCCATGACTTCTACAATAACTACAGAGTCAGCCTTGTATACATTTATATCTCTTTCTATTTCCGAAAATGTAGTAGCTACATATTTTGCTGCTGATCCAAAGCCAGGACAATGGTCTATCTTGTCTAAGTCATTGTCTATAGTTTTAGGAGCTCCTACTACCTTGATTTCATTTATATTATTTTTCATGCAATACTTACTTATTTTATCTACGGTATCCATGGAATCATTGCCTCCTATATAGATAAAATATCCTATATTGTATTTTTGAAATGTATTTATTATCTTTTTAATTTTTTCATCATCTTCTGAGGTATCTTTAAGCTTATATCTACATGATCCCAAAGCTGCTGCTGGTGTATTTTTGAGTAGCTCTATAGATTCTGTATTCTTAATAATACTTGAAATCTCAATAAAGTTTTCACTAAGTATTCCCTCTATTCCACTTGTTGCTCCATAAATCTTATCTATGCTTTCACTATTAAGGTATGCTTCAGTTAATATTCCTGCAAGAGTCGAATTTATAGCTGGAGTCGGGCCTCCTGATTGTGCAATTAAAAGATTTTTCAATATCTTTTCATCCTTTCTATATATGTTGTTGCAAATAATTAAATCTACTATATACTTCATTACTTATGAAACTATAGTAGATTTAATATATACGTATTTAATTGTTGAAAATTACTTGTTAACTATAGACATAAGTTCTTTTGCATGTTCTTTCAGAACATCAAATTCACCTGCATTGACACTATTTTTATTTGTTAGGTAATTGCTTATTCCAGCTCCTACGAAACCTAAATTCATAAATTCACACAAGTTATCAGGAGTAACTCCAGCTGTTGCTATGAACTTAACATTATTTATAGGTCCTAATATATCCTTCACATAATTAACACCCAAATATCCTGCTGGGAACAATTTCACGAAATCTGCTCCCGCTTGATGAACATCTATTATTTCAGTAGCCGTCATAGCTCCTGGAATAGTTACAAGTCCAACTTCATTTGCTAGTCTAACTATTTTTGTATTTGCATTAGGAGATAATATATATTCTGCTCCTGCATTTTTAGCGGCAAATACTTGTTCTGAAGTGATTACTGTTCCTGCACCGACTTTTACCTCTCCATTAAATGCTTCTACTAAACTCCTTATAGCTTGAGATGTTTTTTCTATGCACTTATCATCGCTTTGGTCAAAGGTAACCTCAACAAGCTTTACTCCACCTTCATTTAAGGCCTTAACTAAATTAATAAGCTTGTCCCCGTAGATACCTCTACATATAGCTATTATTTTATTGTCTTCTATAAACTTAATTACATCTTTCTTCATTATTACACCTTCTAAACTTTATATATTTATTTGCTTTGTACTTCCTGAACTTTAGGTCTTAACATTCCAAGCATTAAAGCTGTTACTAATGAACCTATCACTATTGCAGCAATAAACCAAAGCTTTTCATCAACAACTGGAAGTACTACAAATCCACCATGAGGAACATAGCATTTTACGCCACCTATAGCTCCGATTATAGCTCCTACAGATGCTCCAACCATTGTTGAAGGTATAACTCTCTTAAAGTCACTTACTGCAAATGGTATTGCACCTTCTGTTATACCGATACATCCCATTAGACCTGCTGCTAAAGCTGCATTTTTGTCACCCTCAGTAAACTTATTTTTAAATAATACTGAAGCTAAGAAAATTCCTATTGGAGGTATTGCAACTGTTATACGGAACATTCCATTTGGTTCGTATATTCCCTCATTCATAAGTGCTAATGTAAACATAGAAACTGATTTAGTTACAGGACCTCCCATATCAAAGGCATTCATACATCCTATACATATAGCTAGAAGTACTTTATTTGTTCCATTCATATTACCTAAGAATACTGTAAGATTGTTCATCACTAATGATAGTGGTTCAGATATAACATATATGTATGCTAAACCTAATACTAAAACTGAAACTGTAGGTATTATAAGGATAGGCATTATTGTCTTTATAGTTTTGTTAACTTTAAATCCTTTCATCCATTTAACAAAGTAACCAGATGCTAAACCTAAAAGCATAGCTCCTAAGAATCCAGATTTAACTCCACTATCTCCAACTGCATTGTTAGCTACATATCCTAAAATCATTCCGGGTGCTAGTCCAGGTTTTCCGGCTATAGAATATGCTATATATCCTCCTAATACAGGGATCATCATGGTGAAGGCTGCTTTACCAAGTACATTTAAGTTAAGCATTAATCCGCTTGCTACTTTTATTCCTGTATCAGTCTTTTCACCTGTAGCTAGAGATATTGCAAGCATTAATCCTCCTGCAACTACTAGTGGCATCATAAAAGAAACACCACTTAAAAGCGCTCTTTGCATCTCTTTTAAAGTCTTTTTATAATCCATAACATTTCCTCCCTTAGTTTATATAGTTATATTCTATAATCCAGCTGCTTTTATAGCTTCGTCCATAACTTCTGATGGTTTTGATATAGCATCGTTTACATCTGCATTGAAGACTTCTTTGTCTTCAAAACGTTCTTCTCCCTCAACCATTACTGCTACAGCCAATATTATTACGTCTGCTTCATCTATTTCTTCTTGACTTAACTCATTTTCTATACCTATACTTCCTTGAGTTTCTATCTTTACATCATAACCTCTTCTTCTACATTCCTTCTCTAATGCTTCCTGAGCCATATAAGTATGTGCTATTCCTGTTGGGCATGCTGTTATTCCTACTATTTTCATAATACTTCCTCCTAATCCTCTACTGATATATTTTTTTCAATTTCATGTAATAATTCATATACCTGTTTGTAATCTGACTTTATAAGCTTTTCTCTAAACTCTTCATCCATAAGCCTTCTACTTATCTGAGCTAATATTTTTAGATGAAGGGTCTCCTTCTTACTTTCTGGAACTCCAAGAAGAAATACAAGTTTGACTTCTGATTCCTTGTTATCATCCCAATATAAACCATTCTTACTTCTTAAAAATGCTATAAAGGCTTCATTTACAGACTCTGATTTTCCATGAGGAATACTCACTTCATATCCTATAGCCGTTGAGAATTCTGCTTCTCTCTTTTTTACGGCCTCTACATATTTGTCCATATCAGATATATATCCTAATGTTCTTGCTTTTTCTGATAAATATTTTATTACATCATTTCTATCTTTTAATTCTGAATCTAGAACTATCATTTCTCTATTAATCAAGCTAACATCTCCCTAAAGTTTCATAAATTTCTTCCTTGCTTTTATTTAAAAATATTCTATCTACTTTTTCCTTTGATTCTACGATATTATATACTTCTGACAATACGCTCTTTACACTCTTAATATCATCAAGCGAAATACTGATTAATATTATTGTATTGACATTTTTATTGCCCCATCTTATATGATTCTTTAAAGTCATAATTCCTAGGGCACTCTTCTTTACAGTTTGAGGCAAGGCATGAGGTATTGCTACTGCTGGATCTAGGGAAGTAGATCCTAATTTTTCTCTTTCTAAAATTGATTCCTTAAAGCCATCATTGGTTAATCCTTCTCTTTCAAAACAATCTATCATATAACTTAAACATTCTTCTGGCGAAGTACAGTTATAGTTTGTAAATATTAGTTCTTTGTAGATAAGATTTTTAATATGCTCAAATTTTAAATATTCCTCCTCTACAGATTCATCCATACATTTATCATCTATGAATATATCTGTGTAATACTTAGAAATATTTTTAATATCATTATTCGATACTAAAGAGGAAACATAAACTACAGGCTTATCCTTTATATCTACAGTTACAGAAGAAATTATGAGATCTACATTTTTTATATTATTTTCATAAAGCTGTCTTATTGATACAACTTCGATTATATCCTTGGCAGGTAAAAATCTTTTTATTTTGTTTGCAATAAGCTCTGAAGAACCTATTCCTGTAGGACATACTATTAGAATCTTTTTTACTTTAGCATTTCTATCTATAGATACTTGGAAATGTACCATAAGAAACGCTACTTCATCTTCAGTTAGAGTTATATTTAGTTTTCCTGCAAGTTTGGCCATTACATACCATGTGGCATTTAATGTTACA
Organism: Clostridium sp.; assembly: GCA_022773025.1. Classification (GTDB taxonomy): domain Bacteria; phylum Bacillota; class Clostridia; order Clostridiales; family Clostridiaceae; genus Clostridium_X. Next base: position 29,499 of record JALEZF010000068.1, read on the forward strand.
GAGTATTGTTCCTTTATTTCATTCAACATAGGATTTTGCAATCTAATTCCCATATCAATCCTGTATATCATTGGAATTATATGAAGCATTAATCCCTTATATAATTTCTCATCATGCCTAAGGTCTACACTCATTATGCTGCTCATTTCATCTACAGCTTACTTTACCATGTCATGATATTTTTTAATCTCTTTTTCATCATTTATTTCAGGATTTATACTATGAGCCAATAATTGCTTATTTAAATAATCAATATCATCCTTAATGATATCTATATTCAATTTTTGAGATATACTATTTAACATGGTTTCAGCTATAAAGTAAGTCTCTAATGATTTTATTTCCTCAAATATAAAATTCTTTTTTAAAGTTATATGCTTCTTCCTAGATAACCTAAATACAAAAACTATAATTGTTACTACTAATGATTTGAGATAAGTATAGGATAGATATATATTTTGATTTTTTTCAAACTTCTCTACTTCTTTAAGGACTGTATCCACAATATCTTCAGGATATATTTTCTTTAATATCACTGGACCATATTTTAAAAAATCTTCTTCATTGGATATATTGCTTTTCTTTAGCATATTCTCTGTATATATTTGGAGTGTATACTGCTTCTGAGCCTCACTTCCGACAATTCTAGTTCCCTTTTTATCCGACTCTATTCCTACTGTCCTATCATTAAGTGCTCCTTGTATAAGGTCCATATCATTACATATAGATGTCTTGCTTACCCAAAAATAATCTGCAAGCTTTTTATACGAGATGGTCTGTTCATCAATAAAAAGCATTTTCATAATTTCAAGATGTCTTTCCTCAGTGGAATATTGATTTTTAATATCACACTTGCTGTTTACATTCTTCAATAATTGCATCTTTTCCTGATGATTCCCACATAGTTTTATTCCAACCCTAGGTTTTTTCTGTATCTCTGTTTGAAAAGATTTTAGATGATTATTTATTATTTCTATATCACTGTACAAGGTACGTGGAGAAATTTTTAAAATCCCTGCATACTCATTCATTGTTTTATAATTTGATTCATTAATCATCAATTTTATTAAATCTTTTTGTCTGGAATTCAGATTTAACATTCACATCTACTCCTAACAGTTTGAAAAGTACTTTTCTATGAGCTTACTTTAACATCTTTTTTCGAATAAATATATACCATATTATTTCTACATTATTGTTGAAATCGTTAAACATTTAAAATGTAAGCTGCTCTATACTCACTGCACACAACGAAACAAATCACGAGACAGAAGCCCTTATTCCTACAAGTATTTTTCCAAATAAAAAATCCGCCTCTTTAAAATAAGAGATGGATTCTATCATAGTAAATCATCTATTTATGTATACCTCCTTTTGGTGCTAAATTATAATGTTTGCTATGATTTAAAATATTGAATACTTAGCAAATCAGGAAATAAATAAAATTATAAAAATTCAAATATTCACTTTAATAGAACGCTATCATGTTAAGGTTCATCTCCTCCAGTTTTACTTAAAATATTCTCATATTTTAAATTTAAATACATCTCATGTTAAGGTTCATCGAGAAGATGAAAAAAATCGAATATCTAAAAGTTAATTTAAATACATCTCATGTTAAGGTTAATCTAAAGTATCTCTTATTTTTTCGTCATAAATTGGATAATTTAAATACATCTCATGTTAAGGTTAATCAGAAGACTAAAGAAAATGTGTAAATTAGGAATACTATTTAAATACATCTCATGTTAAGGTTAATCTTTTAAAATTCTCAAAATTAACTTGCCCATAACAGTTATTTAAATACATCTCATGTTAAGGTTAATCCGTTATATGTGCTTGTAAATTTTCTTCCAAACAATATTTAAATACATCTCATGTTAAGGTTAATCATAGAGTCAACGAATTTTTTAAAATTTGCCATGTCTATTTAAATACATCTCATGTTAAGGTTAATCGCTTGAGTGTTTGGCGATGATGATGCAGTAAGAAAAATTTAAATACATCTCATGTTAAGGTTAATCCAGAAGAAGAGTATGACAAGCTAATAAATGAAGAATTTAAATACATCTCATGTTAAGGTTAATCTTCAAGTTTTGCTTTGTCTGACTCTAAAGTTTCTTTATTTAAATACATCTCATGTTAAGGTTAATCTTACACTAGAGAAGATTTAGATCTGTTTGTTAGCGTATTTAAATACATCTCATGTTAAGGTTAATCAATGTGATGGTAAAAAGAATAATGAACAAGGATGTTATTTAAATACATCTCATGTTAAGGTTAATCCATTGCCTTTGCCTATTATTGTTATTTTATTGTCTATTTAAATAC
>JALEZF010000072.1 GCA_022773025.1 Clostridium sp.
TTTTTACGTGATTCTGTGTTATTATTTTGATAGTCCATAGTGATTATCCTCCGTGTTGATTTTGTTTAGCAATTAAATCATAACACAGATAATCCACTATGGATTTTTTTTATTAGTTCAATTTCATTTTACAACAAGTCATCAATAATATTTCCTCTAATCTGTAAATTAACACATAATAAAGCTATAAATTTATGGAAATCAATATCATTTTTCATTATTCTATCTTTATGTAATATTATAAAAATGTAATATAAACTTATTGATTTTATTAGTCATTATGATATAATAAATGTATAAGAAATTTATGTATAGGTTAATTTTCAGGTACTTGTCCTTCCTTGAATAGCGGAAGTAAAGTTATCCCAAAATTATCGCTATATTATCAAGGAGGATTTTTAAAATGGAAGATAAGACTATCGTATGTAAAGATTGTGGAAAAGAATTTATATTCACTGTTGGTGAGCAAGAGTTCTTCAAAGAAAAAGGATTCGAAAATGATCCAGTAAGATGCCCAGAGTGCAGAAAAGCTAGAAAAGCATCTAAAATGAACAGCAGAAGATAATTGACTTCTTTCCTCATGCCTTATGGCATGAGGTTATTTTATTTTTTGATATATCTAAAATTCCTATATTAACTACTTCCTCATCCTAAATAGAACCTTTTATTTAGAAAATTTAATTTCTTTCATGATTTTTTTTGTGGATTCTTTAAAAATAATTCCATAGCTATTGACAAACACAAGACAAATACATATTATAATAATCAAAGAGTTTTAAAATCTATGATAAGAATTAGTAAACTAAAAAACAAATTTACAGAGAGCTATAGATGGTGGAATTATAGTAGTTATGCTTTAGTTGAATGGATCTTTGAGATGCGGTGTGAAATTTATAGTAGCATCAGCCGTTACCTTACGTTACAAAGGAGAGATATGTTAGTATCTTATTAGAGTTAGCCTTTCAGGTTAAAATAGGTGGTACCGCGATTATTACGCCCTATGAGTTTTATCTCATGGGGCTTTTTTATTTATACATCAAATTTAAAACTTTGTTAGGAGGAGTTTTTTATGGAAGATAAGAAAAAAGTTATATTTAGTGGAATTCAACCCTCTGGTAATCTTACCTTAGGAAATTATTTAGGAGCATTAAAGAACTGGGTAGCTCTTCAAGATCAATATGACTGCTACTATTGCGTAGTTGACCTTCACGCTATAACTGTTAGACAAGAGCCAAAAGACCTTAGAGCTAGGACCTTAGAAGTTCTTGCTATATATATAGCTGCAGGAATTGATCCTGAAAAGAATACTTTGTTTATACAATCCCATGTACCTGCTCATTCTGAAGCAGCATGGTTATTGAACTGCTCTACTTACATGGGGGAACTATCTAGAATGACTCAATTCAAAGATAAATCTCAAAGAGCTGGTGACTCTGTATCTGCTGGACTATTAACTTACCCAGTTTTAATGGCAGCTGATATATTGCTTTACAATACAGACCTTGTACCTGTAGGTAAGGATCAAATGCAACATTTAGAACTCACTCGTGATATAGCTCAAAGATTTAACAATAATTACAGCCCAACCTTTACAATACCTGAAGCATACATTCCAAAGGCTGGAGCAAAAATTATGGATTTACAAGACCCTACTAAAAAGATGTCTAAATCTGCTGAAAACCCTAATGGTTTCATACTTATAATGGACCCACCAGAGGTTATAAGAAGAAAAGTAAGCAGAGCTGTAACTGACAGCATAGGAGTCATAAATTACACTGAAGACCAACCTGGTATAAAAAATCTAATTGATATCCTTGCTGTAATAAGAAAGCTTGACCCAATGGAAGTTGCTGCTTCTTATAAAGATAAAGGATATGCCGAATTAAAGCATGATGCTGCCGAAGCAATAGTAGAAGAACTTGCTCCTATCCAAGAAAAAGTTAAAGAACTTTTGAAGGATAAGACTTATTTAGAAGAGATATATAGAAAAGGCGCTGAAAAGGCAAACTACGTATCTAGAAAAGTTCTTAGAAAAATGCAAAAGAAAATAGGTTTTATACAATAATAAAACTCCCCATGTATATCCATAATATACATGGGGAGCTTTCATATTTGTCGGGGAAAAGTTAAGAACTCACTACGGGGAATAGTAAGTTCTTAGGGGGTTGTTTCTAGTTCTTATATATCTTAGCTTTTATGAGCTTCTCTTTTCAAAATTTATTATATCACTTAAAGCGCTCATATCAAATTTAATGAAAGCTTAGTTTTTTTAATAATGACCATTTGGTAACGTTTTTAACATTCATTATCTTCAAATTATTCAACATTTCATTATTTTATGAAAAATTTGGCTAAAATATTATAAGATGCAATCTGTAGAATTTTAGATTATAATAGTTAATAGAATTGCAGTTTAAATCTTTTTTAGATAAATTGATTTAGTGGTAAACAATAATAGGAGGAACATTTATGACAGATTTACAAAGAGAAATAGATAAGAGAAGAACATTTGCCATAATCTCTCACCCAGATGCCGGTAAGACTACACTAACAGAAAAATTTCTACTTTACGGAGGTGCCATAAGACTTGCTGGTTCTGTAAAGGCTAGAAAAGCTTCAAAGCATGCTGTATCTGACTGGATGGAGATAGAAAAGCAAAGAGGTATATCTGTAACCTCATCAGTTATGCAGTTTAACTATGATGGATACTGTATAAACATTTTAGATACTCCTGGTCACCAGGACTTTAGTGAAGATACATATAGAACATTAATGGCTGCAGACAGTGCTGTAATGGTTATCGATGGAGCTAAGGGTGTTGAGGCACAAACAAGAAAGTTATTCCAAGTTTGTGCACTTCGCGGAATTCCTATATTTACTTTCGTAAATAAGATGGATAGAGAAACAAGAGACCCTTTTGAGCTTCTTGAAGAAATAGAAACTGAACTTGGAATAAAATCATACCCTATGAACTGGCCTATAGGTCAAGGTTCTGAATTCAAGGGAGTTTATGAGCGTGATAAGGAATCTATAGAAGTATTCCAAGATGGAGAACATGGTCAAAAGGAAGCCGAAAAAGTCGAAGCTAAGGTTGATGATCCTGCTCTTACAGAACTTTTAGGTTCTGCTTTACACGAAAAACTTATGGAAGATATCGAACTTTTAGACTATGCAGGAGACGAATTCGATTTAGAAAAAGTAAATTCAGGAAAGCTTACACCTGTATTTTTCGGTAGTGCCTTAACTAACTTTGGTGTGGAGCCATTCTTAGAGCACTTTTTAGACCTTACTCCTCCACCTACTCCAAGAAATTCTGATAAAGGATTAATAAATATATATGATGAGCCATTCTCAGCTTTTGTGTTTAAAATACAGGCTAATATGAATCCAGCTCATAGAGATAGAATTGCTTTTATGAGAATCTGCTCTGGTAAATTCGAAAAAGGTATGGACGTTAATCACGTTCAAGGTAAGGGAAAAGTTAAACTTGCACAGCCTCAACAGTTTTTAGCTCAAGATAGAGAAATAGTTGATGAAGCTTATGCTGGAGATATCATTGGTGTCTTTGACCCAGGCATATATTCTATAGGTGATACACTTTGTAAGAGTGGTGAAAAATTCAAATTCGAAGGAATTCCAACTTTCGCTCCAGAATATTTTGCTAGAGTTCGTCCTATAGACTCTATGAAGAGAAAACAATTTATAAAGGGTGTAACTCAGATTTCTCAAGAAGGAGCCATTCAGGTATTTAAAGAGTTATTCATCGGCATGGAAGAAATTATCGTTGGAGTCGTAGGTGTACTTCAGTTTGAAGTTTTAGAATACAGACTTAAAAATGAATACGGCGTTGATATAAAAATGGATAGACTTCCTTTCAAATACGTTAGATGGATTGAGAACAAGGAAATAGACATGGATTCTATAAATATTACTTCTGATACTAAGAAAGTTACAGATTTAAAGGATAGAAACCTTCTAATATTCCAATCTGATTGGGGAATAAGCTGGGCTCTTGAACATAATAAAGAACTTATCCTTTCCGATATAGGCAAAAATAACGACTAATGGAAAATATATATATGATTAAAAAGTAATTTTTGAAACATACTATCACTAAAGGAAGGTGATTAAATTGAGTAAAGGAAGTAAAAACTATCCTCCTAATGACAGGACCTTTTTAAAGCCAACAGCACGTGAGCTTATTTCAAAATCTAAAGATGGGGATGGCAGTGTGAAACTACCAAATCCAGTAACAGATGATATTGTTGTAAATAATATTGTAACTGCTGAATTTGATTACACTCATGTGCCTGGTGAAAGTGAAGATTTCTAATAATCAATATACATTACCTTTCCTAAAAAAAGACTAGGGCTCTGCTCCTAGTCTTTTTTGATTGATTTTGTATGGCTAAAGTCAAAATACCTGTGCCTTTCTTCTATAATGTCTCACTATAACATTATTTCTTTAGCTTTTATAATAGTATGCGTTTTATTTCTTTACTAAATTTAAAGTTTTTTTTTGAAACATCATCAAAAAAACCAAAACTTTTTCCTATTCTCCTATAAACATTCTTAAGATATTTCATAAGCTTTCTACTTCCACCATCCCTTAATGCAACAGCACTGCTCTGAGATAAAGTGTTGCCCTTTTCTTCAATGTCTCCAAGGGATATATCTTTGAATTTTATATTTGCTAATGGATTCTTCTTGCCCTTATTATCTCTAACAACAAAATATGCTATTACTGCTGCTGTTACAGCTGTTAAGGCTATATATAGCAAAACCATACACCACAACTCCATTCCCTTATTAAAATCCTCTATACTTTATTCTTTCCACATAATCAAATTTTTATGTATGAAGTCAAAGTATATATTTAAAATAAAAGGGGGAAGGTCTAGGTCTTTAGCTTAGATAAAGCATCTTGATCGCAATCTTAATTCAGCACTACTACTAGTTTAAAATAAAGTAGCTGTAAAATATACAAATCATTTTACAGCTACCTATTGATATTTTTATTTTTTTTCGTTTTCTATTGTCTTATAACTGCTTTTTATCTCTTCTTCAGTTGAATTCATTTTAAACGTAACGGTTTGATTTATGCCAGCTTCATTCTTGCCTCCAAGGATTATCTCTTCGTAACTAGATTCTTCTTTGGATAATTCTTTTTGTATCTTTATAGCATCTTCAATTAACTCTTCTTTAGATAGGCTTATATACTCTCCTTTAACTTTCCCCATAAAAATCTCATACTTTATCTTTTCAAAAGCTTCTTTCCTCATAACCTCAGCCTTGTTTAGCTTATCCTCATCATATGACAAATTACGATATTTATCATCTAAAGCATCCTTCGATATTGATATTTCCTCGTCATGACTTACAAAAGCAACTATATTTTTGCCCAAAATCTGTTCGATTTTGCTGCCTATATCACGCGCTCTCTCATTACAGAAAGTACTGTCTAAAGCATACTTATATCCATCATTAACTGTTCCATCTCTATAAAATCCAATGGAAGTCACCTGATTTAATCCATTTAATATATATTCAAATTTTGCATCATGGGTTCCAAACTTAAAATTGTAATAGACACCTTTAAAGGTTAATTCATTATCTTCATAATTTTTTTTAACATAACTTATGGCATTAACGGCTGTTTTCACATATCCTACAGGATTTCCGTTAAACATAGCATAGATAAAGCATCCGCCTGAAACTAATAGCACTCCTAAAACCAAATTAAACACTTTAACTCTTCTTCTCTCACCTCTAAGCCCCTCTTTGACCAATACGGATGCTATAGCTCCTATAGCGGCAAAAACTAGAGAGATTGTGATTAAAAACGGTATGAATGAGGTATTTCCCTTTAAAGCTCCTCCTAGAATACTACATGGTATTGTTAGTAAAATTATCACTATGGTCTTATTATAGAACCACCTGCATACAAATGGCACCAGTATCAGTACAGGGAAAGTTGATAAAAACTGCACATCTCCTCCCACAATTATACTAGATAAGAGTAATGCTATGCATATCACACCTAGCTTTATATTTTTCTGATACTTGGATATTTTTCTTACAAGCTCCTCCATCCCCTCCTCTTGCTCTTCTTTACGATCTACCATTTCATAATCGTGTTTTACAGAAGCATAATATTTTCTACAGTCCTCACATTCCTTCAAATGTTCTTCCACTAAGTTATCACTATCATTGCTGAGCAGCCCTTCTATCTTTAGTGGAATCAAATCCTTTATAACATTACAATTACTCATAGTTGCACTCCTTCACTATTTTTTCTTTCATCCTAAAGAAATTAACTCTACAGTAATTTTCACTTTTTCCAACTCTTAGTCCTATTTCCTTAAAAGACATTCCATGAATAAGCCTTAACTGCATTATTTCTTTTAATGGTGATTTTAGCTCTTTAATATCCTGGAGTATTTCCCTTGCTAGCATGGAATCTGTATAGTCCTTTTCTTCTATAGAATGTCTTTCACTTATCTCTTCTACATTAAAATTCTTTTTATTTTTTCTAAAATAATTATATGATTCATGTCGTGCTATGGAAAAGAGCCAAGTTTTTATAGAAGCTTTCCCCTTAAAACCTTCTATGGATTTTATCGCCTGAACAAAAGTGTTTTGTATGATATCATGTGCACTTTCCTTATCTCCACCGATTTTTATAATGTAAAAGTACAGGTCATCATAATAGCAATAATAAAGCTTTTCTATTTCTTCATACATAAACACACCCCTTTAAGTTCTTTTCTTGCTTCCTCTTCACTTATTAGTGTAATAAATCATATGTTTTGTTACAATTTAATTTTAAATCGCTTATAAAAAATGATGGTAAGCCTCCCATGTAAGCTTACCATTCTATATTAAATAATCCTTGTCAAGGTTCAATCAGAATACTTTTCAGAAATTTTCATATTCCCCTTATAGTTCATGGAAATATATATTGAATATATGTTATAATATATAGATATTTCTATTATAAAAGGACGTGAAATAATGTTTTCTAAATTCTTAATCAAGACTTTTGTAAAAACTCCCGAGGATATATCTGATGAAAATGTCAGAGGTGCTTATGGCTTTCTTGCAGGGGTTATTGGAATCATTGTTAATCTTTTTTTATTTGGAGTCAAACTTACAGTAGGTATGATATCTCAAAGTATAGCAGTGACTGCTGACGCTTTTAATAATTTTACTGATGCCGGTTCTTCTCTTGTAACTATATTGGGCTTTAAACTTTCTAATATGCCTGCGGATGAAGAGCATCCTTTCGGTCACGGAAGAATAGAGTACCTCTCAGCTTTAATTGTATCTGCTATGGTTATGCTTGTTGGTGTG
>JALEZF010000090.1 GCA_022773025.1 Clostridium sp.
GGGAGAAAATCCTGTTGATATAGATAAGTTATTAGTTGTTACATTTACTAATGCTGCTGCCTCTGAAATGAGAGAGAGAATAGGTGATGCAATTTCTAAAGCTTTAGAGAAGGATCCTAGTTCTGAAGTGCTTCAAAGACAATTAGCTCTTTTAAATAGAGCTAGTATAACAACTATGCATTCTTTTTGTTTAGAAGTTATAAAAAATAATTTCCACTTAATAGACTTAGACCCAGGGTTTAGAATAGGAGATCAAACAGAATGTGAGCTTATAAAGCAAGATATTTTAGCAGATCTTTTTGAGGATATGTATGCTAAGGATGATGAGTGCTTTAAAGATTTAGTTGAGGCTTATGGTGGAAGTAAAAGTGATGATAATTTAAATAGCATAATATTAAAATTCTATAATTTTATAATGAGTGGTCCTTGGCCAGAGACTTGGTTAAAGGATAAGGTAGAGGAATTTAACATAAATTCTATAGAGGAGCTTGAAGATAAGAAGTGGATAGAGGTCTTAAAGGAAAGTATAATTTTAGACTTAAATAATGCTTATTCAATGCTTACTCAAGCAAGGGATATAGCTGAAATGGGGGGAGGACTTGAGCCTTATTTAGTAAATATATATCCTGAAATAATTCAAGTTGAAGAGCTTAAAATTGCTTTAAGTGAAGGAATAGTAAAGTTTTATAATAAGCTTATGGGAGCAAGTTTTGGAAGACTAAAATCAGTTAGAAAAGCTAGTGTTGATGATGAAAAAGCCTTAGAAAAAACTAAAAGTCTTAGAGATGAAAGTAAAAAAATAATAGAAAATTTAAGGGATAATGTTTTTGAAACTTCTTTAGAAGAAGCTGTTTTAGGAATGAAAAAGATGTATCCTTTAATGAAATGTTTAAGTGGTTTAGTAATTGAATTTTCTAATAGGTATAGAGATAAAAAAAGAGAAAAGGATATTTTGGATTTTAATGACTTAGAGCATCTTTGCTTAGAGATATTAATAGATAAAGATGAAGAGGGGAATATAAAACCTTCACAGGTTGCTTTAGAATTTAAGGATAGATTTGAAGAAGTTTTAGTTGATGAATATCAAGATAGTAATACCATTCAAGAAACTATTGTAGGAATGGTATCAAGAAGAGATGTAGAAAATCCTAATGTATTTATGGTTGGAGATATTAAACAAAGTATATATAAGTTTAGACAGGCAAATCCAGAACTTTTCTTAGAGAAATATATTAATTATAGAGAGTTTGAAGATTCTAATAGAAAAATAATGCTTTATAAAAACTTTAGAAGTAGAGAAGAAATAATAAATGGAGTAAACTATATCTTTAAAACCTTAATGAGCAATACTGTAGGAGAGCTTGAATATGATGAAAAAGAGGCTTTAAACCTAGGGGCTTCCTATGGGGAGTTAAATGAGGAAAATGTAGAGAAAGAATATATAGATGAAATAGAAAATCTAAAGGTCGCTGGTGATATAGAGCTAAACATATTAAATAAAGCAGGTAACAAGGATTATAGCAATGAGGATGAACTAGGAGAAGAGGAAGAAGATTTAGATAGCATACAGTTAGAAGCTAGAATAATTGGCAAAAAGATTAAGGAGCTAATGAATCCTGAAGATGGAAGTCACTATATGGTTTTTGATAAGGATTTAGGGAAATATAGAAAGATTAAATACAAGGATATTGTTATCTTACTTAGAGCAACCAAGAACTGGGCAGAAACCTTTGTTGATGAGCTAGGGACTTATGGGATACCTGTTTATGCTGACACAGGAACAGGATATTTTCAAACTATTGAGATTAGAACTATATTGGCCTTATTACACATAATAGACAATCCAATGCAAGACATTTATATACTATCTGCCTTACGTTCACCAATATTTTCATTTACATCTGAAGAATTTGCAGATTTAAGATTATTAAATAAAGATAAATACTTCTTTGAAATAATAAAGGAAGTTGTAGATGGAATTTATGATGAAAGTATATCTAATGAATTAAAAGGAAAGTGTAAGTACTTCTTAGATTATTTAAATAAGTGGAGAGAAAAGGCAGCATATATGCCAATAGATGAATTTATTTGGTTCTTATATTCTGATACATCATACTATGGGTATGTTGGAACAATGCCAAATGGAGTTCAACGTCAAGCAAATTTAAGAATACTATTCCAAAGAGCAAAGCAGTATGAATCAACTAGTTTTAAGGGATTATTTAATTTTATAAACTTCATAAATAAGCTTAAAAAGTCTTCTGGAGATATGGGAAGTGCAAAGATTCTTGGAGAAAATGAGAATGTTGTAAGGATAATGAGTATTCACAAGAGTAAGGGGCTAGAGTTCCCTGTTGTTATATTAGGGGGAACAGGAAAGCAATTTAACAAGATGGACTTAAGAGAAGATATACTTCTTCATGAAACCTTAGGTATAGGAACAAATTGTATAGATGTTAAGAAGAGAATAAAGTATGATACTCTTCAAAAGCATGCTATAAAGAAAAAATGTGAATTAGAAGTTTTATCAGAGGAAATGAGAATACTTTATGTTGCCTTTACAAGAGCTAAGGAAAAATTAATTATAACTGGTGCTGTATCAGATTTAGAAAAGTCTTGTGAAAACTGGTGTAAAGCCTCTTCTTCTTCAGAGGATACTAGAATAAATCCTGGAAATGTTTTAAAGGGAAAGAGTTATTTAGATTGGATTGGTATGGCTTTAACAAAACATAAAGATGGAGATGCCATAAGAAATATTGGTAATGGAGATATAACTTTAAATTTAGATGATAAATCTAATTGGAGTTTTAAAAGCTGGGACAGAAGTGAGCTTTTAGAAACAAATAACAATAAAAAAGAAAAAAATAATATTGATATTTTTGAAAGTA
>JALEZF010000052.1 GCA_022773025.1 Clostridium sp.
TGTAACCGCTAAAAGTGGATTGAAGGTAAGAGACGGTGCGGGAACTGGATATAGACAGATTGGAGTTTTAAGTTGTGGAGAAAAAGTAAGAATAGGATTTTCTAGCGCAGATGGAAAGTGGCACAACATTTATTTTGGAGACCATGGCGGATGGGTATCTGCAGATTATATAAGGTTAATTTAGCATGGATCCAAGACAACAGCTTAAAAAGGAAATATTAAGGTTCATTCTAGTATCAGTTATAACTTTAATTTTATCGACTGCGGGTTTAATAATATTTTCATTAACAGGAAAGTATATTATTCATACTTCGATATATATAGCTGGTGTTATAATGGGATTAGGATGGTTATCAACAGCTTTAACATTAGTACTTAAAAGGTAGGGGGACAAATCTCTCTACCTTATTTTTTTATGCTTAAAATCTTTAGAATTGAATATAAATACATAATTTGTTAATATGTAACTATGGAGGTGATATAATGAAAGTTGGAATACGGAAACCGAGTTTAAAAAAGTCGGTTAAAGCTAGAACTACTGGAAGAGTAAAGCGAGCAGTAAAAAGCTCTATTGATCCTACATACGGCAAGAAGGGTGCAGGATGGGTAAAGGACCCTAAAAAGGCAGCTTATAATAAAGTATATAATAAAACTACAGTAGGGGTTAATACTGTGTCAAATTCGGAGAGTAATAGTAATGGAGCAGGATGTATATTTTATTTAGGATTATTTATTTTTATTATTTATGTATTAGTAAAGGTATTATTTTAAGCTATAGCTTAATTAAATATGAAACAAAAGGGGATGTAAATTATGAAAAAGTTATTAGCTATTTTAGTAACAGTAGGAATAATTGGGGGAACATTTGTTGGATGTGGTGATAAGAAGGAACAATCTAAAGAAACTCAAAAGCAAGAACAAGAGCAAGTTCAAACAGAAGATAAGTTAACAGAAATTAAATTAAAAGAACCATTTGAAGTAAAAACGGAGAGTGGTGACTATACTGTAACAATTAATTCAATTAAGACAACTAATGAAAGGAATGAATTTGAGGATAAACAACCAAAGCAAGTAATTGTAGTTGACTATGATTATAATAACAAAAGCTTCAAGCCTAGCAATGGAATGAAATTATTAGTTGATCAGACTGCATTTGTTGTTATGGATGGAGAAGGAAATGTTTTAAGAACTTACCCAGTAGCTATGGATGAGAACCCTAAACCTATTCCGGTAGGAGGTAAATTACATGCAACTATTGCATATGGAGTTCCTACCGATTCTAAAGAAATAAAATTGCAATATGAAAGAAGTAATGGTCCAATTGGAGAAATGGTAGTAGAAATCAAATGATGAAATAGTAAAAGGCTAGAAGCAAATTCCTAGCCTTTTGTTTTGACGTCAAAAATACGTCAAAAAAAGCATTTTTAATTATTGATTTTATTTATTTATAAAATATTGAGATAGGATAAAAGTATTGATAATACTATAGTTTTTTATTTTTTTGTTATTTTTTACTCCCCATATTATTTGTACAGAAAACTTTTGAAGATATATTTGAATATGTGGGAATAGAGCTTAAGGGTGTTTTAGGAGCCTGCAGTGGAGAGATTCCCGTATGTGAAAATGAAGAAATTCTTAAAAAGGCATATGAAATGGGGAAGAATTCAGTAGTATCTTAAAATAGAAAATAAATTTTAAATCAGCCGCCAGCATACATAATTTTGTCATGTTGGGGGCTATAATTAATTTATGGCATAACATATATATTAGGATTAAACTTTGGAGGAAGACAAATGAAAGTTGGAGTAATAGCTGATACACATACAACCTTAAAGAATGTGGAAAAATTAAAAGCGTTTTTAGAAAATGTCATGAATGATGTGGATATTATAATCCATGCTGGGGATATAAAATCAGAAGAAGCTTTAGAGGTGCTAAAAAACTTTAAAAATATAGTTATAGTGAGGGGCAATAATGATAATGAAGGGGAGCTTGCAAATCTTAAAGACAAAGAAATTTTGAACTTAGAAGGGTATAAAATAGGAGTGACTCACGGAGACGGTCCGTGCAAAGCTACATTAGATAATGCTCTTCAAAAGTTTGAGGGAGAAGAAATAGATATTTTGATTTTTGGACACAGTCATAAATCCTATGTGGATACCCAGGGGAACACTTTGATATTAAATCCGGGTTCTCCTAGCAGAAGGAGAAAGGAAAGGTGGTATTCCTACATAGTTCTTGATTTAAGAGAAGATGGAATAGATGTAGAACTGAAATATAAAAAAGAAGCCTATTAAATATAAAAGCACATCATGTATAATAATATATAACAATTAAAATGCAAACAAAAATTAAAATTGTTTATTAAATAGTAGACAAAAGTGATGATAAGCAGTATTATGGTGATATAAATTATATGTGGTGGTGGTATGTGTGGAAAATAAGAACTGTGAAATATTTTGGGATGCATCTGTTGATGAAATTAAGAATGGATATGTATGTAGGAATGAGGAAGTTAGATGTCTTGTGTGCGGAGAAAGGTTTGAACAGGGACAGATTTATGAAATAGACTCAAAATTTTATGATGCTATAAAGGCGGCTAAGATTCATATAAAAAGAGATCATAAATCTATGCTGGATTATATAGTAAACATGAATTCCACTTTTACAGGAATATCTGAAGCTCAAAGCAAAATGATATTACTTTTTGCTGAAGGTCTTTCTGATAAGGAGATAGCAGCAAAACTTGGTCTTGCTCAGTCTACTATAAGAAATCATAGATACAAACTTAGGGAGAGAGAAAAGCAAGCAAAATTATTTTTGGCAGTTATGGAATTGCTTTCAGACACTACAAAAAGAAATATTAATATGATGGATGATTCAAATCTTTGTGATGCTCATAAGAGTGCTACTACTTTAGATGACAGGTTCAATATAACTGACAAAGAAAAAGAAAAAACTATATCAACTTATATGGATGAAAACGGTGGATTAAAAACTTATCCAGCAAAAGAGAAAAAGAAGATAATAATATTAGAAGCTATTTCTAAAAATTTTAAACCAAATAAGAAATATTCTGAAAAGCAGATTAATATGATATTAAAAAGAATATATGAAGAGGATTATATAACTTTGAGAAGAGCACTAGTAGAGTATGGATTCCTAGACAGAGCTAATGATTGTAGTGCTTATTGGGTGAAAGAGTAGCTACACTTATGCAATAAGGACAAAAGAACTAACATACTGTAATTTCCATAGTTACAGTATGTTAAGTTATTGCCAGGAAAAAGACCTTGCATTAAAAACTTAGATATATTATAATAACCTTTGTAACAAATTGAATATCATTTGTTCAAACGAACATGGAGAGATGTCCGAGTGGTCGAAGGAGCACGCCTGGAAAGCGTGTATAGGGGCAACTCTATCAGGGGTTCAAATCCCCTTCTCTCCGCCAGTTTATTTTTGCCGTGCTAGATGGGGAGTTAGCGGTGCCCTGTACCTGCAATCCGCTATAGCAGGATCGAATGCCTCATATGAGGCTTTAAAACGTAAGGTCTGGCCCCTATAAGTGGCGTTGAGAGTTGGGCCTCACGCAATGTAAGCCCATGAAATTCGTCAGGTCCGGAAGGAAGCAGCGATAAGTGGTCACTTGCATGTGACGTGAGATCACCTGACTTGAGTTAACTGTGGGGGTAACGCTTATGAATTAAAGTCGACATGAGGTGCACGGTTTCTAATTTTAACTTTTAAGAGATGCTGAGAGGTATCTCTTTTTTGCATAGGAATAATGACTGTTATGGTCACTAGTTTGAAAGTAAAATAATAAGGTGAAAATATGGTAATCTTAAGATGGAGTATCTAAGTTAGATAAGGGCAATGAAAGGGGTATTGTTATGACAGGATTATTTCTTCAAGGTGGAGGAGCTAAGGGAGCCTTCCAAGCAGGGGCTATTTACGCTATGTATGAAAAAGGAATGGAGTTTAATGTTATATCGGGAACTTCCATAGGTTCCATTAATGGATATTATGTTTATACAGGAAACATAGAGGAACTAAAAAAATACTATACAGAATCTGATATGGCTACAGCTATAAGAAGTTATAGAATTAGTGACACCATACCAAATGAATATATGATTGATGAACTAAGAAAACTTAAAGGGGTAGACCCAAGAGTAACTGCGTTTTATGTCAACTATGTTCATGTAACTGGAACTTCTTTAAATCATGTTTGCAAAAATTTAGTGAATCTAGACAAGGAAGAAAGTCTAGAGTCCATAAGATATAGCTCTAGACTTCCATTTGTATGTCCAGAAGGTGAGGACAGTGTGGATTTTGAAAGAGCACTAGAGTTATATGATCCTCAAGCTCTGGCAGCCAAGTTTGGACAGAGACTTCAAAGTGGATATTATGACAAATTTGATTTAGATGGTGGAATGATGAACAATAATTTTATGGAACCCTTTTTAAAGGAAACAGTAGATAAGCTCTACCTTCTAGTGCTTCGAAATAATTTTCAAATCCCACAGTATTTATTAGATAAATATTCAGAAGATCAAATAGTTATTATAAAAAGAAAAGAATACTTCAAGCCAAATGATACATTAAATTGTAGTAGTGAATTCTTGAATAAGCTTTTCAAAGAGGGCTACGAAACGGCAAAAGAAATTATATAATTATTGTATTATAGGAAGAAGTTCAGCGTCACAGATGCAGGAATATAGATAGAGGAAATTATATAGTGTTTATATGTTTGCATAATTAGGTTATAATGATAATGAACAAATATTAAGATAAAAGAGGTGAGATGCCTTGTCATATACGGCTTTATATAGAGAGTGGAGACCTCAAACCTTCGAAGATGTAGTTGGACAAGAACATATTAAGACAACTTTAAAAAACCAAATAAAAAACAATAAGACTGCCCATGCATATCTTTTTTGTGGTACTAGAGGAACAGGAAAAACCACTATGGCAAAGATAATGGCAAAGGCTTTAAACTGTCTTAATCTTCAAGATGGAGAGCCATGCAATGAATGTGAGATGTGCAGGAGCATAAATGCAGGACTTAATATAGATGTAACGGAAGTTGACGCAGCATCTAATAATAAGGTTGAGAATATAAGAGACATGATAGAAGATGTGCAATATCCTCCTAGAGAAGCTAGAAACAAAGTTTACATCATGGATGAAGTTCATATGCTTTCAACAGGAGCAGTAAATGCTTTTCTAAAGACTTTAGAAGAACCTCCATCAAATGTAGTATTTATATTAGCTACAACAGATCCACAAAAGCTTCCTATAACAATACTTTCAAGATGTCAAAGATTTGATTTCAAGAGAATAAAGACAGATGATGTTTCTGGAAGACTTAGAAAGATCGTGACAGATAAGGGAGTTTTAGCAGATGAGAATAGTTTAAATCTTATAGCTAGAATGTCTGATGGAGCAATGAGAGATGCTCTTAGTGTTCTTGATCAAGCTATTTCTATGGGAGAAGGCAAGGTTCAATATGATGATGTACTAGATATGCTTGGACTTGTAACAAATGAAAATCTTTTAGCACTTACTGATGCGGCAATAAAGAAAGATACAGAGAAATCTATGAATATAATAGAGGATATAGTCATATCAGGAAAGGATATTTACACTTTCATAAAGGATTTAACAAATCACATGAGAAATCTTCTTATGGTAAAGGTGAGCAACAATCCTCAGCAGGTAGTTGATATGTCTTCTGAAAACATTGATCTTATAAAGGTTCAAGGTTCAAAGATAAGCATTGAAGAGATAATGAGATTTATAAGAATTCTTCAAGATGCAGAAGAACAGGCTAAATGGAGCAAACAAGCTAGAATATACCTAGAGCTTGCTGTAATAAAGATGTGCAGAATGGAGTTTGATACTTCTCCAGAGGTTATGCTTTCTAGAATAAATAGAATTGAGGATGCCATAAGAAATGGAACCATAGCAGTTACTAACGTTGCTAGAGAAGAGGGAGATGAAGGTAATGTCTCAGCTAAGAAACCTTTATCATCAAAGAAGACAGCATCGAAAAAATCTACAGAGGTTCATGAGGAAATGCTTCCTATAACTGCATTTAATGAAGCTTCAACACTTACATTAGATAAGGTGGAGAAATCTTGGAAGGATATAATAGACACCTTCAAGAATAGAAGACTCATGGTTATCTATGCATCACTTCTCACAGGAAAGCTTTCAAGATGTGAAAAGGGAGTTGTAGAAATAGTTTATACTGAACAGTTTGCCTTCAACAAACAGAGATTAGATAAAGAGGACAACAGAAGGCTTGTTGATGGGGTTTTTAGCGAAATTCTTAGAGAAAATGTGAAGGTTACATATAGAGTTATGACTTCAGAACCTAAAGGGCAGACAAAAGAGGAAAAGCTGAAAGAAGTTTTTCAAAATACCAGCATAGATATAATAGAATAAATTAAATATTAAAAAGTAAAATATTATTAAGATATGAATTATAGTAAAGGACTTAAAAATAATATATAATAAGTAATAGCTATAATTAAAGGAGGTTTTTTATATGGCAAGAGGCGGATTCCCAGGAGGAATGGGTGGAGCAAATATGAACAATCTTTTGAAACAGGCTCAAAAGATGCAAAAGCAAATGGAGGATATGCAAAAGGAACTTGAAAACAAGTCTTTTGAAGCTTCTGTAGGCGGTGGAGCAGTTACTGCTGTAGTAAATGGAAAGAATGAGATTCTAGATATAAAAATAAAGCCTGAGGTTGTAGACCCAGATGATGTTGAAATGTTACAAGATTTAGTGCTTTCAGCTTGCAATCAAGCACTTAAGATGGCTCAAGATGAGACTTCAGAAAGCATGAGGAAAGTAACTGGCGGCATGGGTATGCCAGGAATGTTTTAATATATCTTAAATGACTTAGGCATACTATAATGTATGCCTAAATTGCTTATACGGACTAAGGATGTGATTATAAATGGATTTTTATCCAGTTGCCATAGAAAAATTAATAGAAGAATTTGCAAAGCTGCCAAGCATAGGATATAAAACAGCACAAAGACTTACTCTTCATGTGCTTAATCTTCCAAAAGAAGAAGTAGAGGGATTTGCTCATGCACTTATGCAGGCAAGAGGTACTATAAAGTACTGTTCAATATGTGGAAACTATACAGAGCAGGACCCATGTCCATTATGCGGAAATCCTAACAGGGATAAATCTACTATATGTGTAGTAGAGCAACCAAAGGATATAATGTCAGTGGAGAAGGTAAAAGAATACAACGGAGTATACCATGTGCTTCATGGAAACATATCTCCTATGGCTGGAAGAGGGCCTTCAGATATAAAAATAAAAGAACTTATAACTAGGATGAATGGAAGCGTAAAGGAAGTAATAGTAGCCACCAATCCAACAATAGAGGGAGAGGCTACAGCTATGTATATATCAAAGATATTAAAACCTCTAGGAGTAAAGGTTACTAGGATAGCTCATGGAATACCTGTAGGTGGAGATCTAGAGTACGCTGATGAAGTTACTCTATCAAAAGCTTTAGAGGGAAGAAAAGAAATATAAAAAGTTAGAATAAAATGGAACTTTACTGAATATTAATACCAAAATGTGTAAATGATTATCATATAGAGGCTTGCCACATAAAATATATTAGGAAAGTAATAATGATAAAAAGGAAGGTATTAAGATGACTTTAAAGGATCATATAAACTCATTAGTTGGATCTAAAGTAGAAAAAATAGAGATAGATAGCCACAGAGAAGATTTGATGGAGGCCATAAGGGCTACATTAAAAGAAATAGAATGTACAAGGTGTTTATTTGATAGTGTCTCTGAGCCAGAGCTTATAGAGAATGCCATTTATTCAGAGGAAGCCTTGATGGCTAAATATTCATATCTTTTGAAACAAGCAAAAAAGCTAAATTTAAAATATGATGATGTGATATGAAAACATGCGGAGGTGATTATTAATGGAAGCTTTTATAGGATTTTTAATAGGTCTTTTGGTGCTATTTTTAGTAGTAAAGATTTTTGCGTGGCCAATAAAGATACTTTTGAAACTTATAGTTAATGGGATATTAGGCGGGATATTATTATGGCTTGTAAATTTAGTTGGAGGAGGCTTTGGACTATATATAGGAATAAATATAGTCACAGCTCTAATAGCGGGCATATTAGGTATACCAGGTGTACTTTTTCTAATAATTTTCACCATGTTTATGTAATACAAAAAGAAAAATAGGTTGCTGAAGGGGGCTTTAGCAACCTATTTTTAAAATTTTTAGGTGGGAGAATATTAATGTTTCATTATTAAAGAAACTATTTAAGGGTAACTAAAATACTTCTTTAGAAGAAGCTTTAATCTATACTTATATTATATGGAGAAAAGCCAATATGGTTACGGATTTTTGTAAATTTATCTCATATCTAAATCGCCAGAAACAGTGCTGACGCGAATGGAGTAATCATTCCCTTTTGATATAGATATACGTTTCTTTGAAATGTCAGCGTTATATTTCTTTGCAATATCGAAATCTCCTGAGGTAGTAGTGCCTTCTAGATTGAATGGCATATCTCCCATTGAAAGCTCGATTTCTCCGGAAGTAGTCTTTGCTTCTAAAGAGCCTTTTACATTAGAATAAGAAGAAAAATTTATTGTCCCTGATACTGATGTCATTTCTGTACGCCCAGAAGGTGTATCCACGTCTAAATCACCAGAGGTTGATTTCATTCTAAGTTCATTTCCTGTAAAACTTTCATTTATAGACATATCGCCAGATACAGATGATAAATCTGCTGTCAAAGCGGATAGCTTCTTTATTTCAAAATCTCCAGATGTTGTATTGATTGAAACAGTATCTAAATTCAATGAGGACAAGTCTATATCTCCATCACCTGAAACTGTAGATATTTTTATGGTTTTATTGTAACTCGTAGGAACGTAAACTAAAAGTTTAGAGCTTCTAAGCATATCGAAATTTAAATTATTTTTATATTTTACCGATATATCAATTTTAGAACTATTTTCTTCTACATTAAGAGTAGCGGCTCCTTCCACACCTTTTAGATAAAACATAGCTTTTATTTCATTTCCATCTGTAGGAGCAACTACGAGTTCTGATGATACTGTGGATATATTGATTTCTGAAGTGGAATCAGTTATGGTGCAGGACTTATTGTCTGTGAATTCAGAAGCATCCTTAAGAATATTACTATTATTTACTTTATCATCTACCAAAGATTCAATCTGATCACCTAAAGCATCCATTTGATTTCCTATATTAAAAGCGAAGTGACTCCAAGTAACCGGAGAAAAGAAAGTATAAGGACGTATATTTGTATTTTCAAACATTAAAGATGGAGAAAAACCTGATGCCTTCAATATGACAGCTGCTGATCCGAAAGATATAAGCGTTACCGCTAAAAGAATCAGCATTATTCTTTTAAATATTTTATTTACTCTATTTTTCATAATAGCACCTCCCGCAATTAAGCAAGCCTTTCTTTAAACCAATAAAATAATTTAATTATGCAATTTACACCTAATTTTATGAGCCAAAGATTTCCGACTAAGAACAATCCTCCTAAGGCTATGAGCCCTATCGCTATCAATACGAAGGCAGGAGTAGACATTACTGCAAGTCTAGTTAGAGATATGAATCCAAAGAAAGTTGGAAGAACTCCTGTAGCGCCAGCTATAAGCATTGATATACCACCTACTATTATTCCGATTCCAGCACAAAGGAAACCGATAAGAACACCAAATACTCCTAGAATTGGTCCGCTTCCAAATATAAAAAGAAGAACTAGAAGAATTATAGTCAATAGTTTATCTGAGGAATTAGATGAAGCATTATTGGAGTTTCCGGTTCTATTATTTTGAGGAGATGCTGTTCTATAGGACGAAGTGTAGTCATTTTCTGATGAACTTTTACTACTTGAATACTGACTTGCAATTGCTCTTGGATCACCAAGTTCTTCAATTATTTCAGCTTCACTTTTACCGTTAGCTGCACCTATATTAAAATGTTCTTCATAATCATATAGTATTTCAGAAACCTCTTCTGTAGAAAAATTGTTTAAGTTGGCTCTAAGAATACACATAAATTCATTCTTGGTCATTATTTTCATCTCCTTTTATGATATTGTTAACCCCATCTATAAATTCATTCCACTCATTAATGAGTTGGTCTTTAGCGTCATATCCTATACTAGTAAGTTTGTAATACTTACGAGGGGGACCCTCTTGAGACTCTTGAAGATAAGTCTCAAACAAGCCTTCTTGATTTAGCCTTCTTAATATAGGATAAATAGTACCGTCGGATATTTTTATGTCTTTAGAAATCTCATTTACTAATTCATAGCCGTAATAATCCTTTTTAGATAAGAGGGAAAGGACACAAAGCTCTAAGACTCCTTTTTTTAACTGAGAATTCAATTTGTATCACCTCGCTTAAAATTGTTAATGTAATTGAAGAGAGTATATATCTTTATTTTAATTACTAATTGAGTTTTAGGAATAATATTCCTGTTTATAGTATAACAAGTAGTAGTATATATTACAAGGTAGTAAATAATAAATTTTAGTCTTACTTTAAGTTTATGAAAAGAAATAAAATTGTTTCATACATATTAAAATATTAATATAAAGATTTTATAATTATATGTATAGAAAGATAAGAAAACATACATACTATACATGTAAATGATAAATTATCCTTAATATCAATATATTATAGTAGTAAAAAGCTACAATTCACCTTACACTAATCCTAGTGTATCAATAGAAGGATTGTGACGACATAGAGAGTATTTTGGAGAAAAATCAAAACCATTCTCTATAAATGAACATAAACTGCTAAAGTTCTTAATTGAGGATGATATAATAAATCTCGTTCCGCAAGAACAGAAAGTCACAGAAAAACCTAACTTAAAGAATTAAAAATTAAGTTAAAAAACTGTTGACACAGCGGTTCACAAATGATAAGATATAGAAGTCGCTTGAGGGCG